>JAUPKM010000062.1 GCA_030837445.1 Actinomycetota bacterium | reverse complement strand
GCCCTATCTGATCGCAGGATGGGCGCTCGTGACGGCGATGGGCATCACCGTCGTGTTGACCCTCTACGACCCCTTCTCGGGCAGCGTCACCGTCAATTTCCAGCCTCTGTTGGACGCTGCCGAGCGATTACACAAGCCTTAGGCCGGCGCTGCCTTCTGCCCGTGACGGGGTTGGCGCGCCTGCCGTCTACCCGCCGGCCAGCGTGCCAGAGAACACCTGCCAGGCAAGTAGCGACTTGGCGACCAGGCTGAGCACGATGTAGGCCCGCTCACCGCGCAGGTAATCCGCCCATTTCCCGCGGGCGCGGTACTGCAGGAGCTGCACCACCGCGAAGCAGTTGAAGAAGATGAACAACGACACGATGATGCCGTAGACGAAACCGGGCGGCTCCGCAGCGCTGGTCGAGCCGGGGGTGATCACGAAGAACACCACAATGATCCACGGCACGATGCCGGCCATGCAGCCGAAGATGAACGGCAGCATGCCGCCAGACCCTGGTGCCTCGTACTTCTCTTGGAGCCAGCCGAAGAAGATCATCGAGGCATTGATCCCGAAGATTGCGATCAGCGCTGCCACATCGGAGATGCCGACAATCTGCGCGATGAGGACGATCATCACGGACGAGCTCAGCGAGTACTCGACCCAGCGGAAATAGTTGTGCCGCTGCAGCAAACCCGCGGCATATCGAGGGAAGCCCCAGGGGCTGGCGACGATGAAGTGGAACAGCGCCGACAGGCCGAAGAAGAGCGCGACCCCCCAGGCAACCGGAGCGTCGAGCAGGACCACCGGATCTCCCGCAGCGGTGCCTGGCGGGCCCTCGAGGTACGACGCGGTGATCGGCAGGCTGAAATCATTGGCCAAGACCAGGATCAGTACCAGCTGCAGCAGGTGGAAACAGCCCGCCACGATGTTCCAGATCCGCAGCCGGCCGATAGCGGGAGCGGCCGCGGCCGCATCGACGTCGGGCACTGCCGTGGTTTGGGCCATATCCAACCCTTACACGACCACGCTGCACCCGCACTTTCGCAGTCTCCGAATATGGCTCTGCGCAGGTCGTAACCGATGGCTGTGCCCGGCCACCTGAGCTGCTGACCCGCAAGAATTAACGCTGCACTATTCTACACAGAGAGCACGCTCTGTGTAGAATAGTGCAGGAATGGAGGTGGATCATGGCCCGCAAACTCACACCCTCGCACGACACGATTGAGCGGCTGCCTGCTGCCTTCACACGTGAGGCCGCCCTCGAATCTGGAATCACCCGCTCGCTGCTGGATCGACTGATCCGCGACGGTCAGCTCGAAAGATTTGGACATGGACTGCTGCTTCGCCCAGTTGCCACTGCAGAAGCAGACCTGAACCTCCTCGAGGCGGTTCTGCGGTCTCCCCAGGCGACGATGTGCCTGTCGTCGGCCTTGGCCTACCACGACCTGACTGACGAGATCCCGTCAGCGACGCACCTGGCAATACCCCGCGGCGCTCACCGTCTCACCGGTCCGGCCAGCGTCACCTGGCACACCTTCGACCCGGAGACCTTCGAGGTCGGGCGAACAGAGCATCCGATCTCGAGTGGGGTCGCACTCGGGCTGTATGGCCCCGAGCGGAGCATCATTGATGCATTCAACCCACGCATCGGGTCAGGCTCAGATCTAGCTGTGGAGGCACTTCGTCGCTGGCTGGCCACGACAGGCTCTCAACCCGGTAGCCTGCTGCGCATGGCCGAGCCGTGGCCGCACGCTCGGGCTCCGCTTCTACGTGCCATGCAGATCCTGTTGTGAACACGGTCAGCCGGCACAGCCGGGCAGGTCAGGTGTTCGGCGACCTGCGGAAGAAGGCCAAAGAGCAGTCCCGCCCAGTCTCCGAACTACTGACCTTGTACGCACTCGAAGGATTCCTCGGCCGGCTCTCGGAGTCGGCCGAGGACCGGGGGACGTTCGTGCTCAAAGGGGGAGTGTTGCTCGGTGCATATGACTCACGTCGACCCACCCGTGATGCTGACCTACTCGGGCAGGACTTGAGCAACGAAGCTGAGTCGATCCACAGGCGAGTCACCGCCATCGCCGCACGAGTGCGCGACGACGGTCTCATCCTCGACACATCAACCATCACAGCCGAGGTGGTCCGCGACGAGGACGACTATTCCGGGGTCCGGGTTAGCCTCACCTACGGACTCGCCTCCGCCGTTCTGCGTTTCCACGTCGACGTGAGCGTCGGCGACCCAGTCTGGCCACCGCCGCAGGAGGTCCTCCTACCAGGCCTGCTGGAGGGCGAGATCTCGCTGAGGGGCTATCCGCTAACTGCTGCCCTCGCTGAGAAGACAGTCACCGCGGTCCAACGCGGTGAAGCCAACACCCGCTGGCGGGACTACGCGGACATCTACAACCTCTCGGGAACCCACTCGTTCAGCGGCGCCGAACTGACATCAGCCATTGACGTCGTCGCAGAACACCGCAAGGCCGAACTTGAACCGCTGGCCGGGCTGCTCGAAAGCTACCCGGGACTGGCCCAAACAAGGTGGGCAGCCTGGCGTTCCAGGCAGTCGCACCGTGCGGCGTTGCCTCCTGACTTCGAGACGATCCTTGCCGCGGTAGCGCACTTCGTCGACCCGGTATCCGCCGGCCTCGCCGCTGGTCAATTCTGGGACCCGGCCCAGCGGATTTGGGCCTAGGTTCGAGGCAGAGCCGTGACACCGCGTGCCCGGTCAACTGGGATCCACTTCGCGTAGGCGAACGTTGCTCAATTACACAGAGTGAGGGAATTCAGGCCGGAATAACAACGCCTCATCCCTACCTTCCGCGGCCTCAAGACGGGATGAAGACGGTGCTGAACAGAACTCGCTCCTTGCCCTCGGCAGGGGTCAGGTAGGGCACGAGAGCCTCCCGGACCCCGGAAGCCAGGGCGACGATGTCCTCCTCGTCCAGATACATCGCCAGGGCCCGATACCCGGCCTGCAACTGCGGCGCGTTGTGCAGAACCTTCCACTCCTCGGTGGCATTGAACAGCGGGGAGGTTTTCGTCTCGCTGTCCTTTCGGGTCAGGTAGCCGTCATACGCAGCGATGAGGCTCGCGGCGAACACGCCGAACGCGGCGCTCTTCTCCTCCGTTGTCATCTCCGCTGCGGCGGCGCTGTCCACCAACGCGGCACCCTGGTGCAGCGCGAACGTCCGCTCGACGGCACCCCGCACTCGCCGTTCGGACACGACATCCAGCACCCCCGCCTTCGACAGGGCGGCGATGTGACGGTACAGGGTGGCGGTGGGGACGTCAGGCATCTCGGCCGCGATCTCGGCGGTGGTCAACTCACGGTCGCCCACTAGAGCCAGCACCACTCGGAGACGGATGGGATGTGCCAACACAGCAGGTCGCGCCATGCCCCGAACCTAGCACTGGCCCAGCCGAGGTTGGGAAAGATCGCCGACGTGAGAATGGAACCGCCGCAGTCACCGCCAGGTGGAGGCGGGATCGTCACCACCCGGCCTCGGTGGCCCCTCCGTTAGCCAACGGTCCGCCGTTCCGTCAGGATTCCCATGTGACCGCTTACCGCTCGGATCGACGGGCGGCGCTGCCGCTGCCAGCTTCGGGGCTCGCTCTGGCCGTCGGGGCCCTGGCTGCCGCGGACCGACGCCGCCGTAAGCGTCACCACGCGAGCCTGGAGCCAGAGGACCGGGAAGTTCAAAATGACCTGCCCGGGGAGTCCTGCCGGATTGTCTCCGCCGATGGCGGCGACCTGTTCGTGACCAGATCAGGGCCAGCGCAGGGGGCTGTCGTCGTGCTCGCGCACTGCTGGACCGGGTCACGGCAGACCTGGGCACCGGTAGCTCGCCGATTGGTGGCAGCCGGTTGCCAGGTGGTCCGCTGGGATCAGCGTGGCCACGGGCGGTCCATCGCGGGATCCCGCGGATACACAATCGAGGCGCTGGCAGACGACCTGGCAGCGATCGTGACCGAGTTGGGAGTCCGGCGGGCTGTCCTGGCGGGGCATTCGATGGGCGGGATGACCGCGCAAGCATTCGCCGGCTACCACCGGGAGCTGTTTGACGACCGGGTGACGGGCCTGGTGTTGGTGTCCACCGCGGCGGCCGGTGTCGCCAGCGTGGCACTTGATCGAGCCGCCCCGGTGATCGGTAGCGCCGCTTTGGAACGGATCGCCGAGCGGCCGGTGATCGGCATGTCGGTGGTCCGCGCCTCGTTTGGCCCGTGGGCCTATTGGAACCACCTGCAACTGGTGAGCCGGAACTTCATCGACACCCCCCGCTCGGTGCGAACTCAGTTCGCCGAAGCCATGCTTCACATGGATCTGCGGGCGGATATCACCGGCATCCGAGTTCCGACGACGATTCTGGTCGGAACACACGACACCCTCACGCCCTCACCCCGGGCCCGCCTGATGGCTGAGTTGATCCCGAGCGCCCGGTTACGCCTGATCGGCGGCGTCGGCCACATGCTGCCGCTGGAGAACGGCGGGCTGGTGGCTGACGCGATCCTGGCGCAGGTCGCGCGCGAGATGATTCACGACCAACCGATCAGATCACCGACAGAGTTGCCGTCGACGATCCAGCCGGTGCGGTTGTAGGCGCCGTCGCCGGTGTTCGAGTAGAACGCGGTGGCCGGCCCGGCGGAGATGTTGAAGGCGTCGAACTTGAGCCGTTGATTGACTCCCCCGGAATTGATCACGCCAGCATTTCGCGAGGCGGTGGACCGGGTGTTGGTGATCTTGACGTTGGTCAGGGTGATGTCGGAGTTGACCGTGCCGGGTTGGGAGTTGTAGATCAGCACCGCCCCGTGATCGACGGCGGACTC
>JAUPKM010000438.1 GCA_030837445.1 Actinomycetota bacterium | reverse complement strand
CGGCCACCCGGACGTCAGCAAAGTCCACACCTACCCCAAACGGCGCTGACACCAGCAGGGGCACCGGATAACGGGCCAAGCCAAACAGTCCCGGCGACGCTAGGGCACCCAGCCCGACGAGTCCCCCAAGCCACCCGACACCCGGGTGGGCTGTCGACACCGACAACCCACCCGGGCATCAGGCGCGCGCCAGGGCGGCCTGGCAGAGTCGATCCAGTCGCGGACCGTGATGGACACGGTGTGGCGAGGTCAAGGTGGCCGGCCCCTTCGAGAGGGTGAGTACAAGGCGTGACGGTGACCTTAGCTCTGGGCCATCGTTTCCTTGGAATACCGGTCGGCCGCCAGGATGCCGTCGTAGATCGCCTCGGCTGTGACGGGGAAGGGCTCGTTGTGCGCGGTCTCGCCCGGCGCGACCGTGCGTTCCGCGATGAGCCGGAGAACGTCCGCATCCTCGTCAGTCAAGCCGATATCCGCCAGTGTGGTCGGCAGTCCGACGCTGCGGGAAAAGGCAAGAACCGTGTCGATTTCAGTCGTCGGCCGGCCTTCGACCGCCAGTTGCACCAACAACCCGAAGGCCACCTTCTCGCCGTGCATGAAACTGTGTGTTGGGGGAGCGGTCGTCAACCCATTGTGGACTGAGTGGGCAATCGCCAGTCCACCCGATTCGAAGCCGAGCCCGGACAACAGAGTGTTTGCCTCGACTACCCGCTCCAGGGCCGGCGTGACGGAGTTGGCTGTCACTGCTGTTGCGGCGGCCACCCCGTCGGCCAGCAGCGTCTGATAGCAGAGTTGGGCGAGGGCGCCGCCGGATAGCGTGGTGCCGCCATGGACCTGATTTGGTCGCCGGGCCTGGATCACGGTGCGAGCCTCGAACCAAGTCGCAAGCGCGTCCCCCATCCCTGCGACCAGATGTCGTCGCGGTGCTTGGGCAACGATCGACGTGTCGACCAGCACCAACTCCGGGTTGCGTGGGTAGAAGATGAGGCGCTCGAATACCCCAGCCTCGTCATAGACCACAGACAACGCGCTGCAGGGGGCGTCGCTGGAGGCAAGGGTCGGGCAGTTGACGACCGGTAGGCCGAGGTTGGCGGCAATGGCGCGAGCAGTGTCGAGCGCCTTGCCGCCACCAGCACCGATGAGGACCCGGGCTTGCGCTTGCCGGGCACTTTCTGTGCCACGCGCAATTTCCGCCTCGGAGCACTCCCCGCCGAAGCCTCCGATCACGAACTCAATATCGGCTTGGCCCAGACTGTCCGACCACGGTTGCCTCAGCATGCCCGCGGCGCGGTCACTGGCGACTATGTACGCCGGGCCGGCCAGGCCCACAGCACGCATCTGAGTGCCCAGTTCAGCGGTGGCATTTCGACCCTGGACGTAGCGCGAGGGTGCGCAGAATACTTTCAGCATGGCGCCAACATAGCCGCTGCCACTCTAGGCATCATCGCGCGTCACGGGTCGGACTCAGCGATCCAACACTCGACATAGAACAGTGCGCGGGCAATGACATTCACCCACGCGAGGATCGCGAGCACCAGCACGATGCCGCTGGAGGTGTTCGGTGCGATCAGAGCACCCAGGTACGAGTAGATGAGCACGAAGTTGGCCCCGACAGTGAAGGCCGCAAAGGCCACCGATGCCGCCAAGACGTACCGGGTGCGGTAGCGACGCCCGATTCGTCGGAGCGGTACGAACGCGGCCAGGGTCAACACGGCCACTGACGCGGCGATTAGGAACCCTTTGCCGAACCCGACCAGCGGTCGGGCCGGTTGGGCATCGAACAGTTCAGCAATCGCCGAGGTGCGCACAGCAGTTGCAAGCGCCAGTAGCCAACCCAGCAGGATGACCGCCGCGAGCAGCAGTCCGGCGAGCAGGTTGCTGGGGCGCAAGGTATGGATCCGGCGATCTTCCTCTGGCCGTAGGACCTGCTCGCTACCCTGCCTGATCGCTTTGGCCGTATAGGTGGCGCTCAGGATGAGCGTCAGCAGGCCGAGCACGTCGAGTACCGCACTGCGGGAGCGCAGCAAGGCGTCCTGGACCGCCGCCCCCAAATCGAAATCAATCGGTACGTCCACGGTCGGGATCGTGATCTCGTTGACGCCCGGCATCAGGCTCGTGAGCGCCGCCAAGACGTACAGCACAGCCAACATCACGCAGATGGCGAGGAAGAGTGCACGGTAGACCACCACGAGGCTTGGGTACTCGATGTGTTGCTGGCGGTAGCGATCCTCGGCGCGACCAAGGTGGTCGGCCCAACCCCACCGGGCGCGCACCTGCATCACACGCGACGCGGCATGTCGGCGAATCTGGCGGCCGCGCTGACGCAGCCAGCCAGCTTCGCCTCGGTCGGACATATCTGAGTTCTATCGCATACCTCTCCCTCGGACGCCGGCTCGACCCAATCGGCTGTCGCATGGCGCGCGGAATGAGAGCCTCGGGGCTCCCACCAGCTCTACGCGGGTTCCCGTGGTTGCTGGCTGGCGAAGTTTGCAGCCTTACGCGCGCGTGCTCCCGCCAAGGCGGACGATGCCAGCCAGCGGGCGAATTTCGGCGAATCCGCGAATCCCCGGGACGATGTCAGGCCGCACCCGAGACACCACTCATGGACATCCGGGCCAGCCTCTCGTAACTGGCCGCAGAGAAGAAGAGCTCGTGTGCGGAGAATGGGGTAGGTCGGCAGCCACTTTCAAGACCGCGCTGAGGCCAGCGATCTACCTACCCGGTGGCTAGTGGTCCTTCAGCAGGTTTCGCTCCAGCCAGGCGGCCCGGCGTCCGACCAGGGCACAGATCAGGTAGCTCAGCGCCAGCATCACCACCGCCACACCGACATACCGCGCCCCCCACACCCAATCGACGGAAGCGCGCCGATAGGCCCTTCCGCCGAGCGCTTCATCCAACGCTGGTTCGAGAACCCAGGCGCGCAGGTAGTACAGACCATACGGAATGGCCAGCACCAGAGCCCACCAGACCCAGGTCTCGCGGTGTTGCCAACGCCGCTTCAACGGCATCGGCCAGTATGGTGCCAGCACCGAGGCGAGGTTGCCCAGCGCGAGCCAGCCCAGCACGATCCAGATGTCCAGCACGATCGCCGACAGGATTGTCCGGTCCTCGCCCAGCAGCAGCCTCAATCCGGTCGAGATGGCCATCGTCAGCGGTAGCAGAATGATCACCAGTGCAACGTTCTTGGTGAACAGAATCCTGGCCACATTTTCACCGTTGCGCAGACCGGCGACCACGTGGTCGCGATCAGCGCCCAGCTGATTGGTCGTGATCGAATCGCTGAGTACGAAAAGGGCGACGTTTGCCGCGACGCCACTGGCCGAGCGGATGAAGAAGTGATCGTTGGCGTTGAATGCGGTGTAAAGCGCGTAGGCAACGCCTAGCGCCAAGTTGATTCCAAGGCCGACCAGCCAGCCGCGCCGACCGCGCAGTGTCCAGAGCAGTTCGTCGAGAGTGTCGCGGCGTAATCTCCGTCTACCGGTGGGCTCGGACATGAGGGACAGAGTAGAACCCGCGCCTTGCTCGCACCGTCACCACAGCCGTTCGACAGCGGCCAACTTCCCGCCTACCTGCCAACCAGTGCCTCGAAGGAGGCTGCGCACGGCCGCAGTCGACTCCGGTGTCGCGGTGATGCGCCAGTCCGTTTCCTTGTTGAATTCGAACCAGACGACCGCGCCAGCCCCGCCGGCTCTCGCTCGGCTGAAGGTGTCCGTGATCCAAGCGGGCTTGGCCACTCCCGGCGCGCAGCCAATCTCGGCCATCATCCAGGGCTTCGACGGCGCCAGAGTCTTAAGTCTGCGAACAGAAGAGGCAAAGATGTCGTCGTAACTTTGCCACCCCCATTGCCGCACGGAGCCCCAGTTGTACCCGTCCAGAGCGGTCCAATCGACGTAGTTCGCGCCCGGGAAAGAAGCTGCCATCGGCGTTGATTCGCCGACTTCCACGTAGGGGTTCCAGACCCACTTCACATTGTTGGCGCCCACGGCCCGGAATCGATCCACGACATGACGCCAGGCGCGGATGTAGCTGCCTTTTGGGTTGCCGTTCACGCCGGTAGACCAAGGACGCCAGTCGCCGTTCATCTCCGGTGCAAAGCGGATCAGCACCGGTCGCTGGAAAGCCTTGGCCTGTTTGGCCCAGCGATTGAGCAGCGCGTCGTACCTGCCAAGAGCAATATTGTTGAGGCGGTACTCGGGCTGCAGCGCGGTATCGCGCCAGGAATCCCACGGTTCCCAGGCGATCAGCAGCGAACTCCCGCGGTTGCTTACTGCTTTTGCCAGCGATGTCGGGAAGTCGGGTGCGTGCGCCCAGTCCCGAAACACGCCGACCACAGCCGGCTTGGAGCCGAGCGCTGCCTGGGACCGATCCAGGTCTGCCAGCGTCCAGACGTTGAGCCCGAACGCAGTCGGCCTCACTGACTTGCTGGGCACCGTCGTTGCCCGTGATTGCACCGTTGCGGAAGCAGAGGTTGCGGAAGCGGAGGTTGCGGTCGACGTGGCGGAGGCGGTTGCGGCCGGTGCAGACGTCCCGAATGCACCGACGCCCGCCGCGGCCAAGACGGCAGCACAGAGGCCGAGCGAGCGGGAGGCAACGATCGGGCGCATACCTCACGCATCGGCAGCGCTCTGGCGTGACTTCACTGGCTCGGCGAATTTCCGGCTGCTGCCTGGCTGGGGCGGACTACGGCTCCACCGAGTCGCCACGGCGGTCGTCCGCGCTCGCAGGCACCCACGAAGCGGAATGGCCAGCCGCCGCGATTGCTTCAGCCACGAGGTTGTCGAAGGTGGTCTCGCGCGGATCGCCTGCGGCCGTTCCGACCCTCACCGTCGTCGGCCAACGGCCCAGGTTGATCCCGGTACGTCGGACGGCGTCCTCTATCCGTGCTGCCAGCGCAAGGGCGTCCGGTTTGTCACCGAGACCTGCGACCAGGAATTCGTCGCCACCCCAGCGGGCCACGAGATCACCTGTCCGGACGTGGCTCTCCACAACCTTTGCCACCTCTCGCAGGACATCGTCGCCGTAGCGCACGCCGTACTGCTCGTTGGCCTTCGCCAGATTATTGATATCGATCAGCATCACGCAGACCCGTTCCTCCACCCGCTCAGCGATACCGGCCATCTCCGGCATCAGGCTCACCAGACCGTTTCGGGTGAGGACCCCGGTCAGCACATCCGTGCTGGCCAAGGCCTCAGCCCTCGACTGCTCATCACTGAGCGCGTCCAGTGCAGTGAGTCGGAGCCGCAGCAGGGTGGCGCTGATCACCAGGGCCGCGAAGGTGGAGGCCACGATTCGGAGATCCTCGCTGCCGGGCACCATCACGCTGGCGGTGACCATGCTGGCCATCATCACTGCGCTGGCGGTGAGAACGGGTCGCCAGGCGAGCACCACCGGTGCGAACGCCGTCATGGCGATGAGGGCATAGGCCAGCGGGGTCTGGCTCTTCGCGCTCATCGCCTCCAGGATGAAGACGAGCACCAGCAGAGTCGAGGCCGTCGCCCAGGTCCACATCATTGTGCGGGCCCGGAAATCGCGCCGACCCAGGATTTGCGCCAGCAGGAGGAAGATCATCCCGGCGGCAAGTTCAACCAGGTGTTCGGTCAACTCGCGGCCGCCGGACCCGACGATCGCCGCCGCCGACAGCAGCACCACGAAGCCGCCCACCAATGCGAACGCCTGTGGGATGTCACGTTTGGCAATGGTCGTGCGCATTTGGTCATAGGGGGTGTTCCCCTCTGGGATCGGTCGGGTCGGTATTTCGTCCACAGCGGTGTTCCTATCGACGTCAGTGCCGATCGCGCGCAGCCAGCCGCGCACCCGGCTCGGGTGGAATTGCTTGGGAAGTGGGATCAATTTGGCCAGGGTGAGTCCGACGTAGACGATCGTGTTGAAGGCCACGACGGTGGCAAGCCACATGAACCAGTCGGACGTGAGCACGCTCTGTGGCAGGAGTAGACCTGCGGTCAGCCCGGTCAAGGCGCCGTCGCCGCATCTGCGTGCTGGACATGTCCCCAAGTGGTTGTCTTCGCGAGGGCGATGTCGATCAGACATTTGACGAAGACGACCTGCAGGAAGACATCGTAGGCCAGCTCGGGGAAGAGTGCTGCGGCCAACAGTCGTGCCCGCCAACCCCCGCGCCAGACTGTGATGACCCGTTCCAGCACGAAGATTCCGCCGATCACCACCCAGAACGGGAACCAGATCCAGTCGTCCACAGCTAGCACCGTGAT
>JAUPKM010000061.1 GCA_030837445.1 Actinomycetota bacterium | reverse complement strand
CGGGCCACCTTCGTGATGGCTGAACTCGACCGAGATACCCATATCCTCGAGCATCGTGATCGCCCCCCGCCGGAAATCCTGGGCGGGTCCCAGCGGCGCGTGGTCGAAGTAACCGGCATCATCCACCGGCACCGGCTGACCTCCCTGGGCCGGGCGTTCCCGCAGCAGGTAGAACTCGATCTCGGGGTGGGTGTAGAAGGTGAATCCGGCCGCGGCGGCGTTGGCCAGCGCCCGCTTGAGGACGAAACGGGGATCGGCGTGGGACGGCGAAGAGTCCGGCAGCGCGATATCGCAAAACATTCGAGCGACCGCGTTCGTCTCCCCCCGCCACGGCAGCACCTGGAAAGTGGAGGGGTCCGGACAGGCCAACATGTCCGCCTCGGTGACCCGGGTGAAACCCTGGATGGCGGAGCCGTCGAAGCCGATGCCCTCAGCGAAGGCGCCCTCCAACTCCGCCGGCGCGACGGCGACAGATTTCAGTTGTCCCAGCACGTCGGTGAACCAGAGTCGTACGAAGCGGATATCCCGCTCCTCGATCGATCGGAGTACGAACTCGGTCTGCTTGTCCATGGGCCCAGCCTGCCATCGATAGGTTGCGGGAAGGTTAACGCCCTGAGATGTCAGACTGGGCACCATGTCTGCACCCGCCTCCGGATCCGACAGCGCAGTGCTCCCGCGCGACGGCCACCCCTCCCCGGTCTCCCTGCGGATTGCCCTGGCTCAGGTGGATCCGTGCGTCGGGGATCTGTCCGGGAACTCGGCCATCGTGGTGCAGCAGACGATGACTGCCGTCGCAATGGGTGCCGATCTGGTGGTCTTCCCGGAGATGATGCTGACCGGCTACCCGATCGAGGACCTGGCGCTGCGCGCCTCGTTCCAAACGGCGTCACGGGGGGCGCTGACCAGGTTGGCCGAATCGTTGGCGGCGGCGGAGTGCGGCGGGATCGCGGTCGTCGTCGGCTACCTGGACGCCGACGAGGAACCGGAGCCTACCCGGCCCGGCCGCCCCCGTGGGGGTGCCCGAAATGCCGCGGCAGTGCTGCACGAGGGCCGCGTCGTCGCCAAGTACTTCAAGCATCACCTTCCCAACTACGGCGTCTTCGACGAGTTCCGCTACTTCGTTCCAGGGGACGCCGGCACAGTGGTGCGGATCAACGGCGTCGACGTCGCGTTGTGCATCTGCGAGGACCTGTGGCAGGACGGCGGTCCGGTCGCCGAGGCGGCCCACCACCCGGCCGGACTACTGGTCGTGATCAATGGCTCCCCTTATGAGCGCGCAAAGGACGATGTCCGTCGGGAGTTGTGCTCGCGGCGTGCGGTGGAGGCGGGTTGCGCGCTGGCGTACGTGAACCTTGTCGGCGGCCAGGACGAACTCGTCTTCGATGGCGACTCGATGGTGGTCGCCGCCGACGGACAGTTGCTGGCCCGAGCGCATGAGTTCGTATCGGAATTGCTGGTACTCGACCTACTGCTCCCAGTCGGGACGGCTGCCGTCGTCGGCGCCCAGTTGACGACCCGGGCGCAGCCCCGCCCGGCGATCCCGGAACCGGTGATCCCGCCAGAGTTGGCTGATGAGCCCGAGGTCTATCTGGCGCTGGTCACCGGCCTGCGCGACTACGTCCGCAAGAACGGCTTCAGCAGCGTCACGCTGGGCATGTCGGGTGGGATCGACTCCGCGCTGGTGGCAGCGATCGCCTGCGACGCGGTCGGAGCCGAACATGTGCACGGCGTCTCGATGCCCAGCCGGTACTCCTCGGAGCACTCACGCAACGACGCCGCCGAACAGGCCCGGCGCACCGGCATGTCGCTGCGCACGGTGGAAATAGCGGACATGTTCGACGCCTTCACTGCGCAGTTGGGACTCACCGGGCTGGCTGAGGAAAACCTGCAGGCGCGGATTCGCGGCACCACCCTGATGGGGATCTCGAATCAGGAGGGCCCACTGGTGCTGGCGACCGGCAACAAAAGCGAGATCGCGGTCGGCTACTCCACCATCTACGGCGATGCGGTCGGTGGTTTCGCTCCGATCAAGGACGTTCCGAAATCACTGGTGTGGCGCCTTGCCCGGTGGCGTAACGACGACGCAGCGCGGCGCGGCGAAGTCCCGCCGATTCCGGAGAACTCGATCTCCAAACCGCCGTCAGCTGAACTGCGTCCCGACCAACTCGACAGCGACTCGCTGCCGGACTACGCGGTGCTCGATGATGTGCTGGACGCCTATGTGGAGCATGACAAGGGCGCCCAGGAACTGCTCGATGCCGGTTTCAGCCATGACCTCGTGGATCGGATCGTGCGACTGATCGACACCGCCGAGTACAAACGCCGGCAATATCCACCCGGACCCAAGATCACCTTCAAGGCGTTCGGCCGTGATCGACGGCTCCCCATCACCAGCCGCTGGCGGGAACTAGCCGCGCCGGACAAGGCCGAGCGCCAGCCCGGCAGCGCAGGTTCGAAACGACCGGCATGAGTGGCTACGATGGCGCGGTGACAGATAACCGAGTCCCGGTCCGGACGGTCGGCGCGGTTGAGGCCGAGGTGGACGGTGAGCGGATCCTGCTCAGCCCCAAGGACTTCGCCTACTTCGGCCTCACCGGGGCGGGCGCCCCGGTCTGGGATCTGGTCGACGGTGCCCGCAGCATCGACGAGATCCTCGCCGAGTTGGAGCAGAGTTTCGATGCCGATGCGGCCATCATCCGGGCGGAGACGCTGGACTTCGTCGATGCCTTGGCGGCCTCCGGTCTGATCGCGTTCACGTCGAGCTGACTTGTGGCCACGTCGCAGACTTCCCGGCGGCCGACGCCGATGGCGCGCCGGTGGGAACGCTCTCGATCACAACGCTGGCGGGGTCGAGCGCGGGTGGTGGAAGCTGCCAGCCTGCTGGCGCTGGCAGGTGCCGCGCAGCGCTGGGTGCCGATGGTGCGGTGGTCTGCCCTACTGGGGCAGCACCAACGCGTGCCCGACAGTTGGCTCGATGGCCGGATAGTTGCGCTGCCGGTGCGGGCAGCCACCCCTGTCGAGTCCCGCGTGGCCGGCGCCATTCGTCGCGGATCTCGCCGACTCCCCTGGGAACCGACCTGCCTGGCGCAGGCCACCACCGGGCAGATCATGCTGCGCCGCCGCGGGGAGCCGGGCGTGGTGGTGATCGGACTTCGACCGGTGCATGTGGACGGGGTGACAGACTGGCAGGCCCACGCCTGGTTACTTGGCCGCCGCGGTGCCCTGACCGGCGGCCCTGCCGCGACCGGTTTCACTGCCACCACCGTTTTCATCCGGCCCGACGGCCTCCGTGCGACGGAAGTCGAGCTCGGCGACTGGGCCTGATCAACTGCGGCGGCAGAACCACTCCGGCGTCGTCCAACTAGGTACTCTGGATCAGCCCGGCGCCGCCACTTCGATGCGGCCGTCGACCAATCGGACCACACGGTCTGCGAAGTCAACCGTGGTGCGGCGATGGGCGATCACCAGCAGGGAGACGGCCGGCACCAGCGAGCCAAGGACCTGCAGGACTGCCGCCTCGGAGGCATCGTCGAGGGCGGACGTCGCCTCGTCCAGCACCAGTAGCTGCGGATCTCGCAGCAGCGCCCGCGCGATGGCGATCCGTTGTCGTTCTCCCCCTGACAGCCGGACTCCTCGGTCCCCCAGCAGCGTGTCCAGCCCGTCCGGCAAGTCCCGGGCGAAGCCTGCTGCGGCTTGGTCCAGAGCGTGCCAGCAGTCGCTATCCGCGGGTGAGTCGACCCCGCCGCGGCGGGCCGACCACACCAGGTTCTCCCGCAAGGTGCCTGGCACCAACACAGTTTCCTGCGGAACGTAGGCCACCTGATCACGCCACCAACTCAGGTCTGCTGGCACGAGCGGTTCCCCTGCTACCACCACCTCACCATCGGCCGGTTGTAGCAACCCAAGCGCAAGATCCGCGACCGTGGACTTGCCCGCTCCAGACGGCCCGGTCAGCACTGTGATATCGCCGCGGACAACGTCGAAGTCGACCTGCTGGACGCCATTGTCACTGTCGGGGTAGGTGAAACTCACGTTTCGGAACGACATCAACGGCTCGGCGGGCGGCCGGTCGCTCGTGCGGACCCCGACCGGCGGCGCTGCCAGAGTGGGCAGGGTTCCACGGTCAGACAGTGAGGCGCGTGACGTCGCTACCTCGGCGGGTTGCTCTGCCTCTCCTCGAGCCTGTGTGGTCAAGTCGGTGAGGTCGCTTACCGCCGGCAGCAGGTTCGCCAACTGTGCCGCGATCGTGGTCAACTGCTGCACCTGTCGAGCGAGCCGCGCGACCAGCACGAGCATCACGACCACGGCGGCTGGCGGCACTTGCGCCCAGACCGCCAGCAGCACGAGCAGGGACGCGGCCAGCGCAAGCCCGACCGCGGAGAACGCGGAGACCGTGGCGGACCGGCGAACGTTGGCGATCTGCACCTCGCGGGTGCCCCGGAACGCCTCCGACAATTGGTTGGCCCAGGTGCCGGAAGCATTATGGGCGCGGACCAGCCGGAGTG
>JAUPKM010000437.1 GCA_030837445.1 Actinomycetota bacterium | reverse complement strand
GTCAGCGCCAGACGGCGATGCTGCGACGGACGGGCGTGCTGTCCCCATCGGTGGCGAACAGCTCCGGTGACCTCGTCCGGATGCGTTCGATGTCCTCGAAGATCGTCTGTAGGTGTGTCCGCATGGTCAGGACGGCGCCGTCCGCGTCACCCCTGCTCACGGCCTCGAGCACCGCGAGGTGCTGAGCGGCCATGGTGTCCAGCGGGCGCACCCGTTGGAGGCCGAGCCGCCGGGCCCGATCGAGATGCCCCTTGGCTGTGCTGACCGAGGGCCAGGCGCCGGCATGGCCGCTGAGCTGGAGCAGCCCGTGATGGAAGGCCTCGTCGAGCTGGAAGAACGCCTCGCGCTCGACGTCGGGAGCCTGCTGCTGCTCGAGATTGGCGCGCAGGCTGGCGAGCACGTCCTCGTCGAGCTCTCCGGCGGGCGGTAGGTCCTTCAGCGAGGCCAGTTCGACGGCTTCCCGCAGGAACTGCGCATCGGCGACCCGTTGCGGGTCGACGCGGGAGACGAACGACCCCACCTTGGGGAACACCTGCACCAGGCCCTCGTCGGCCAGCAGGATCAGCGACTCGCGCACCGGGGTGCGCGACACGCCGAGCTCGGCCGCGAGCTCGTTCTCCGAGAGGGTGGCCCCTGGTTGCAGCTCCAGGGCGAGGATCCTGCGTCGGAGATCTTCGTAGACCGCCCTCCGGTTCGTCTTCCGGGTGCCCCGCTGCATGTCGGCGATCGTAACAGCCCGACCCGCCAATGTTGACAAGAGCAACATTTCAGGTCTTACATACAAGACCCGTGGCCGAGGCGCCGCACGAAGGAGTGGATCTGTGAGCAAGATCGAGCGTGCGGAGGTTCTCGTCACCTCGCCCGGGCGGATCTTCGACACGTCGAGGATCGCGACCTCCGACGGCGTCACCGGCCTGGGGGACGAATACGACGACGAGACAGCCGCCCGCTTCCCGTACCAGCCAAGTACCTTCCCGTCGCGCGCCGTCTCGACGGCTCCGTCCACGACTGGTGAGCGGGCAGTGATCTCCCGACCAGCACACCGCCAACGACGTCACCGCTGAACGCGACCTTCGTCGCGAGGCGGACCACCACCACCACCACCGTCAGGGCTGTCGCATGGTCCGCAATGAAATACCGCCCCGGCGCGTACCCACGATTCCGTGTGCACGTTCATGACGAGCGATCGATAAGCAAAGGAGCAGTCGATGAGCATTGATGATTCGTTGGGCCAGGTCACCTCGCCTCCAACATCGAACGACCCGGGTGACAGTGGCCACGGTGTCCTCCCTTCGATTCCTGAGGATGAGATGCGCCGGGCCCGGATTGCCGGGGGTATGGGAACCATGCTCGAGAACATCGACATGGTTCTGTACAGCACAGCGACCGCAGTCGTGTTCAACCAGTTGTTCTTTCCCAACGTCAGTCCCGCCATCGGCTACATTGCCAGCTTCGGCGCCTACGCTGTCGGCTTCGGGGCCCGGCCGCTGGGCGGGTTCGTCTTCGGTCACTTCGGCGAGCGTCTGGGCCGCAAGTTCGTCATGGTCGCCACCCTCTTCCTCATGGGCACCGCGACGTTCTCCATGGGTCTCCTGCCGACCTATGAGCAGGTGGGGATACTGGCCCCGATCCTGCTGATCGTGCTGAGATTCATCCAGGGTTTCGGCGCAGGTGCCGAGATGGCCAGCGCTGTCGTGCTCCTGACCGAGTTCGCGCAGAAGGGACGGCGCGGCCGCACCGCGTCCTGGGTATGGATCGGGGCGTCCATTGGATTCGTGATCGCGTCCCTGCTGTGGATCGGCGCGCAGCGTCTGCTGTCGGACGACGCGCTGCTCAGCTGGGGTTGGCGGGTCATCTTCATGAGCAGCATCCTGGTCACGGTCGCCGCCTGGATCATCCGGCGAACCCTCAAGGAGTCCCCGGTCTTCGACGCGGTCAAGGCGCGGCGCAGCAAGGAGGCCAAGGCCCCGATCGCCGACGTCCTGGCCCACGGACGCAGGCCACTGTTCCGGGTCTTCCTCATGAGCTACGGCGTGCAGACGCACTCGTACATCTACAACGCCTTCGTCGGCGCGTACCTGATCGGTACCGTCGGCGTCAACAAGAGCCTCATCCCCAACATGCTCCTGCTCGGCGGGCTCGTCGCAGCCCCCGGATGCTACCTGGTGGCCCGGGCCAGCGACCGTTTCGGACGCCGCTCCGTCAACATCGCTGTCATGAGCTTGTTGCTCGTCTTCTCCGCCCCCGCGTTCCTGATGCTCCGCACCGGCGTCACGTGGCTGATCGCGATCGTGTACATCATCGGGTTCATCTTCGCAGTCGAGGGCGCGGTGGCTGCCCAGGCACCCACATACGCCGAACTCTTCGGATCACGGTACCGCTTCGCCGGGGTGGCGCTCGGCCGGGAGCTGGCCGCGGCGCTCGGAGGAGGACTGGCGCCGTTCATCTGTGCTGCACTGCTCTCGGCCTTCTCCAAGTCGATCTGGCCGATCGCCATCTTCATGATGGTTGCCGCCGGGATCTCACTAATTCAGTTGGTGATGCTGCCCGAGACCGTCGACCGCGACCTGCTGACCGAAGCGGACGCCTGACGGTTTCAGAAGCGATGGCGGAGGGTTCCGTCCGGACGCGCGTGTCCGGGCGGAACCCTCCGCCATGACGGAGCTGCCCTGGTCGTCCGCAACCGAAGCGGCGGTGACCGGATCTGGTACGGCTGGGGCCTCTGACCGAGCTCCTGTGATGGGACCAGGGGCGGAGCCGAAGACCCGACGGCATGAAAACATTCCCGGGCGACAGAAAGATCGGAAATCTCGGAG
>JAUPKM010000436.1 GCA_030837445.1 Actinomycetota bacterium | reverse complement strand
GCTGTCAGCCATGTCTATCAGTTCCGCCTCGTGGGTTCTCGGCGCCGATGTCTGCCGCGGCACTTGGGTCGGGGTCATGTGGGACGGCATCACCATAAACGGCTATTCGCCTCGACCATCGCCGAGCTGATCGAGGCCGCAAGCCGATGAGTGACAGGCCGGCGCAGGTGGTACGAGTGCATATCGACCCCAGCGTGCTAGCCGAGTTGCCCGAACGCGCCAAACGTGACGGCGAAGACCTGAAGCTCAGCCGGCAGCCAGCAGTCGATCCACCTCGACATCGGTCCGGTCAAGCGTCGATGGAATGTCGACCCAGAGCTTGACGAAGTCGATGTCCTGCTCCCGCTCGTGGGCCAATCTGTTTCGGATTCCGCACATGCCCTCCCAGGCCAAGGCGGAACGGTCGCCCACGAGGCGCCGTGTGACGAGTTGACAGGCCGGCTCTGCCAACCGCAGCCACAAGAACGCGACGGCGTAGCAGAACACCCGATCATCGGTGAACCGCCGCTCGTCGCCGCTCGAACTCACCTCGCGCAGGTTGCCCGAGGCTGCCGCCAGCTCCGCGATCAGCTCGTTGCGCTTGTACACCCGCCCCATGCCGGACACCCTTACAACGGCGTCGCGGCGAGCAGGTCCGCGCTCACACCAGGATTCTGAAGGACCGCATCGGAGTAGGCGCGAATCTGGCGGCCGAGCATGAAACTGGCGCGCTCGGAGAACTTGTACTCGCCGAGCGGTTCGACGTGATCGGTCAGCCTGACCACGATGCGGTTGCCCGAGGCGTAGCGCAGATCGGCCAGGCCGAGGGTCTCGGCCATGGCGATGAGCTCGGCGGCATGGGCGCGGATGACCTGCTCATCAGCCCACGGAAGGTCATCGTACAAGACATAGTCAGCAGTCATGCAAGAAGCGTACGACGATTTCCGGCCTCGCGTCCGCGGCTGTCCACAGGCACTGGTTCGCCGGGCCGGTGATGCGGCCCACCCCGCGCCACGACGCCCACATGCCCGTGGGGGACCCAGATCGCCACGCCGCCGGAGCGCACGGCCTACGAGTGAGTTGGAGGTCCCGATCATCTGGCTCCAGACCATCTCCCCTGGCAGGTTCGTTTCCACGGCTCCGATCTACTTGGGGGAGGCGGACGCACAGCGTGGCCAGTACACCCTGGCTATCAGCAACCAACTGCGTGCCGCGTTCCGCTCCCCCACACCGCTGGAGGCCGCCTACGCCGAAGCCATCGCGCGTCTTGGACCGTGGGTCACTTCCCGAGATGGATGTTTCGTATTACGCTTCTGTCATGGAGGCGATCAAGGGCAAGCCCGTCACCGAGACCGACATCCAGGACTGGGCAGACGAGGCCGAACGTGGCTATGACGTCGCTCAACTGCGCAAGCGCGGCCGCAAGCCGCTCGGGGACGGACCCGCGCAGGTCGTCCCGGTACGCATCGACCCCGGCCTGCTGGCCGCGCTGACCGAACGCGCCGAACGTGACCACGTCAGCCGCTCGGAGGCCATCCGCGCAGCCATTCGCTCCTACGTCGCGTGAAGGTAGCTGGCTTCCTCCGCAAACGTGAAGGGACCCAAGCGTTCGAAATGGTCGGTAGCGGTGACCACAAGGCGGTTGTCGGAGGCGTAGCGAACATTCGTCAGTCCCAAGTCTTCAGCCATGGCGATCAACTCGGCCGCGTGGGCGCGGATCACCTGCTCGTCGGCCCACGGCAAATCTTCAAGGGAGACATAGTCAGCAGTCATGCAAGAAGCGTACGACGAATCGAGACCACGCCCAATGCGGATATCCACAGGGCAGCTGCACGTCAGTTCGGCCTCGATACTGGCCAGGATAGGAGGGATGTCGTGCTCCAGTGTCCGGCGCACGATGCCGGCATTGACGAGTAGATAGCCGTGAGCGATGCAGTTGCGCATTCCCCACATCAGCGGCCATGCCTCGCCGAACAGCCGATCACGGGTGGCCGCGTCCAGTCCAGAGAGCGCCTCAACCCCGGCGGCCAGACGCAGGCACACCGCATCAATCACCAGTTGGTCAGCCAGGTCGCCCTGGGAGTGCTGGAGCATCAGTTCGAAGTGGGCCCGCGCCTCGCGCAGGGCCTGCTCTGGCGTCCGGGTCACAAGGGCACCGCCTCCGCGAGGACTTGCTCACGCAGGTCGGGTCGCAGGGCAGCCGACGGTATCAGATCCACTGGAGAACCAAGGAGTTCGGAGAGGCGTCGTTCAAGCGCTCCAAGTTCCATCAAGCCCATCGGTGTGCCCATATCGAACAGCAAGTCGATGTCCGATCCGGTGTGCTCAGTGCCCGCGGCGACCGAACCGAACACCCGAACATGGCCACCCCCGGCCTGGCCGATCAACCGGCGCACCTCACGGGCATTCCGACGCAGTCGCAGCGCCAACGGACCACGACCATTGAACCGCAGCAGCCGAGACACCTCCGGTTGACTACGCCCGATCTGCTCGGCGATCTGCGCCTGGGTAAGACCCTGCCGCGACGCCTCCCGAACAGCAAGTACCAACTCGGCCCGAGCTTCGCGGACCGCCTCGTCGCTGCGCCGAGCCACCTCAGCAAGGTCCGTAACCATGTGCCAAGTATAGCAATTGCTATGATCGCGTCAGCGCACTCAGCCGGCAGCCCCAGTCGATCCAGCTGGGCCTCGGTACGTTCCGAAGTTGACGGGATGTCAGCCCGGAAGTCATCGAAGTCGATGT
>JAUPKM010000435.1 GCA_030837445.1 Actinomycetota bacterium | reverse complement strand
TCTCCGGGCCTCTTCGGCCGCCGCCATCGCCTCCTCACTGTCGGGCGCCGCACCCGAGGTGAAGATCGCTGCGAATCGACCGAGTTGCTCGCGCTGAGCTGCGGCAATCCGCGCCCAGTCATCCTTGTCATAGCCGGACGTCCGGCGCGACGACTCTTGGTACTCGTCAGTGTCACCCCAGCGTTCCCGCGCCTCCTGCGCGAATTCGTCCACGTCGGGCAACTTGTCGAAACTCTCCGTCGTCATGGTCAGCCGTCCTTCCGGTTCCTGCAGGATCCGATCGATGAGTTCGATCCGCTGTTGCTGAAGTGCCAACCGCTGCACAGTCAGTTCTCGCTGAGCGCGCAGCACCGCCACCCTGGCCGCTCGCGGCGATCGGCGAGCATCGCCGCCGCCGCCGCCGCCGCCGCCGTCGTCGTCGTCGAGAAGTTGGCCGACCTGCTCGAGCGTGAGGCCGAGATTGCGGAACACCAGGATGTCCCGTAGCCGCTCCGCGTCGTCGGGTGTGTAGAGCCGAGAACCCGCCGCGCTGCGCGAGGTCGGCCGAAGCACTCCGATCTCGTCATAGTGGTGCAGGGTTCGGACGCTCACGCCGGACATTTCCGACAGCGACCCAACCGTCATCGGGACTCGACCCGCGTTGCGCTCCGTCATACCACCGACGGTAGAACCTCACGCCGCGTGAGGGTCAAGAGTCGAGGGCCGACACGACGGCGCGGAACTGGTCGGCGGTCATCGCAGCCCCCTCGCGCCTCACCGCCGGGGGCGCGACCGCCAACAGCCTGTCAGTCCGCACGAAGCTGAACCGCCGCTCGCGATCCCAGTCACCAGTCCCGATTCCCACCCAGCCACGCTGGCCTGCGTGATCCTTGCTCGACACCATCAGGACCGCGAAGTCGCCGTCGGTCTCGTCCGCCCGGCCGAGCACCACGACGGGTCGATCCTTGCCCCGGGTCGGGTCTTCCTGAAATGGCACCCAGGCCCACACGATCTCCCCCGGGTCCGGTTCACCATCAAGTTCGGGGGCGTACTGGACGGTCACCGAGCCGTCGTAGGCGTGTGCACCACCGATTCCCGGTCGGGGGTCCAGTTCGGGGTCCATCGCCATTCGGCAGACCATACCGGCAACTTCGGGCCCCGGCAGACCTACACTCGACACGGACCGTGAGAGGGGCACACTGATGAGGGCACATGCCGTCTGCTGAGAACTCCGATGAGGAGATGTGGGCGGAATTGGACGAAGCCCAGGGTCCGCGCCGGGCGGAGATCCTGCTGGAGTTGGCCGACCGGAGTTACCACCGCGACGACATGTCGCAGTTCGCGACCCTGGTTGAGGCCGCCGCGGAGGCCGCGGAGGCCTCCGACGATCATCGGTTGGCCGCCTTCGCACGCTTCAACCAGGCACAAGGTCTGATGGAGACGGATCACCCTGCTGAGGCAATCGACCACTTCCTACAAGCTGCGACGTTCTTCACCCTGCTCGGGGACCAGGACGACATCGCGCTCTGCCACCACCGGGCCGCCGACGCGCTGGCTCTGCTGGACAGGGCCGACGAAGCGCTGGCCCACTGGGACGATGCCCTTCGCCTGTACGAAGCCGAAGCCGACGAGCACTCGATCGGGCGGGTGAAAATGGCCATCGGTGGGCTCCGGATGAGCACCGGCTCGCCGTCGCTGGCAGTCGAAGCCTTCCAGGAGGCCCGGGATCGGTTCCGCCGCACCCACTCACCCCATCACGTCGCCTGGGCCGACGACGCAGCCGCGGAGGGACTCATCCAGCAGGGTCGGCCAGCTGAAGCCGTGCCGTTGCTGCGGTCCTGTCTGGATATCGCCCGGGTGGGTTCGGACGACTCCGCGCGAGCCTATGCTGCCCTGCGGCTCGGCCTAGTGTTGCGGATCCTGGGAGACCACACCGAGGCGCTGGCCCACCTCAAGTCCGCCCGCGATGACTATCAGGGCGACGACAACCTGATGGGGGTGGCCAGATGCGATCTGGAGGCCGCCAACGCGCTGCGGGCGCTGGACGAGAGCGAGGAGGCCGAGACGCTCTACATCGGGGCTCGTTCGGTCTTCGATGCAGTCGGCGCCGACGACTACCTGCTGCTGGCCGACCGGATGCGGGCGACTTTGTATTCCGAGCAGGGCCGTACCGCCGAGGCGGTCGGCCTGGCCCGGGCGACGCTGGGACGAGCCCACGAATTGGGGCAGAACCGGATAGTGAATCCGCTCGTCCCGTTGATCGCCGACGACTTGCTGGACCTCGACGATGCGACCTCCGCGCTCGAGGTGATCGAAGCCAACCCGGTGACGGGCGGCGAGTTGGACGAGATGGAACGGGCGATCCGGGACGCCGTGACTGCCCGTGCGCTGTTGGCCAACGGCCGGGTCCCGGAGGCGCTGGCGCTCACTGAGCAGGCACTTGCCATTACCGAAGCCCGACCCAACCTCGCGCTACAGGCGGCCCTCTACGAGTTGCGTTCGCGAGCCCGCCGCGACAACGACCCGGCGTTGGCTGACCGCGACCTGGCCCATGCGATCGCACTGTTCCTCGCCGCCGGAATGAGCGAACGCGCGACCGCGCTGTCCGGACACTTCCTGCCCGACGAACAACCGTCCTCCGTGCGACGTGAGGACCTGTTTGCACTCCGCGGCCTCACCAGGCCGCTGCTCGACGATCCGCTGCGCACGCCCGGATCGTCGGCCGAGTGACTCCCGACGAGCCTCCGCTGGGTCCTGGCGAGTTCCACCGGCAAGTCGGCGTGCCGCCGCTGCCGACGCCGTGGCCGACCGATCCACGACTGGATCCTGACCTCCTCGCAAACGGGGACCGCCGCAATGTCGTCGATCGATTCCGCTACTGGCAGGTGTCGGCCGTGTCCGCTGCGTTGGACGAAGACCGCAGTCCGCTCCACATCGCCATCGAGAACTGGCAACACGATTTGAACATCGGCTCCATCGTTCGGACCGCGAACGCCTTCAATGTCGCCGGAGTTCACATCGTTGGCCGTCGGGACTGGAATCGGCGTGGGGCGATGGTGACCGACCGATACCTCCACGTCTTCCACCACGCCGACGTCGACGCACTGTCCCGCTGGGCCGAAGCAGAACGGCTACCCCTGATCGGTCTGGACAATATCGACGGCAGTGTGCCAATCGAGGGTTTCCCTATTCCGCGGAGGTGCCTGCTGCTACTGGGCCAGGAGGGACCTGGCCTGACCCCGGACGCGGCCGCCGCCTGCGAGGCCGTGCTCGCGATCACACAATACGGCTCGACTCGGTCGCTGAACGCGTCCGCCGCCGGCGCCATCGCGATGTTCGCCTGGACTCTGCAGCACCGGCCCTGACCTGGGTCTTCCCTACCCCGCCGGCACGCAGGTGGGGTCACGCAGTTTCGAGCTTGCCCGCGAACTCCTCGAGTTGGCCGTACGTCACGGTTCCAGTGACGATCGTCGTCGCCTCGGGTGACGTCTGCACCAGTGAATACTGTGAACCGTCCGCGGCCCTGTATTGCTGCCAAGTCCGGCCATCGATGATGACCGTCGCCTGTTGGACGCCGTCCTTCGTCTGGTCCTTGACGAAGCTCTTGACGTCATGGTCGCTCTGGGCCACCGCCACGAACTGGTTGTCTGGCGTGACGTAGCCGTTGAACCAGGTTCCGGTGCCGGGATCCGGACCCGGTTCGAACCGAGCACTCGTCGCGCGCCAACCCGAGGCCAGCCCGGTCGGAACCGCGATCGGGAACACGTCCGCACTCCGGGCGACCGCGGCCGGTCCCGGCACGTCGACGGTCTTCACGGCGTCAGGCATCGGTCGCAGCACGATCAGGTAGAGGAACGCCACGAAGCCCCCCACTACCAACATCGACAGCACAAGGTCGCGTACGGTCTGCGAACTGCGCGGCTTGGTTGCGGTTGCCATTCCGACATCCTCCCCTGTGCGACTCGTCTCGGCCACCGGCGCCCCAACCAACCGGAACCGCGCATAGCCCAGAGCATGGGCAAAATTCCGGTTACTGGCCGGTAACCGGCCAGCTGGGAGCGCAACCCCCAGTTGAGGCGCTACCGTCGGTCTTCGTGACAACTCCAACAGCAGCTTCTCCCACCTCAGCGCTGGCGGCCGACGAGGGCAGACCGGCTGCCGACGGCTTGGCGCGACCGTTCGACTTCGACGCCCGGTATGGCGCCGGCGCGACCCGCGGGCTGGTGCTCGGCGGCGGCGGAATCTTCTTCATCGCCTGGCAAGTCGCCTACCTGAGAGAACTCGAGGCTCGCGGCTTGGACCTCTCCGAGGCCGACATCGTGGTCGGCACCTCGGCAGGGTCCGTGGTAGCCGGGCTGCTAACGGGGCGACGGCTACGGTGGTTCTCCACCCAACTGGAGCTGCTCTCCAAGGCGCCTGGGCTGATGTCGGCGCTCGCGCCGGCCTCCGACCTCAACCCGAGTCAGCAGCGCGCCCTCAACCTCTTCTCCGGAGCGACCGACAACCGACCCGAGACCATCCATGCCATCGGCTACGCGGCGTTGGCCGCCGATGCCGCGCCAGCCGCCAAAATGCGCCGATCAGTGGCGGCGGCGCTGGCCTTGCGCGGCTGGCCGTCGCAGGCGCTACACATCTCCACTGTTGACACCTACACCGGCGAGCGACTGATCCTCACTTCCGCCGCAGGTGTTCCGGCGACCCACGCCGCGGCCGCCAGCAGTGCAGTGCCCGGACTCTTCAGCCCACAGCCCATCAAGGGTCGCAAGTGCATGGACGGCGGCGTCAGCGGCAGCGGCATCCATTCTGACGTCGTCAGTGGCGCGGGCCGGGCGCTGATCCTGTCACTGGGCGCCATGAGCCAGATGCCGGTCGCCACGATGACGATCCAGCCGACGTCTATGGCCGATGAAGTAGCCGCATTGGCCGCCAACGGCACTCCTGCCTTGCTGCGCGGCCCGGAACCGACCGACGTCTCCAAACTCATGTCGCCAGCTGCTGTTCCCGAGGCCATCGCGATGGGTCGTCGGCAGGCCGCCGAACAGATCGGTGAGTTGCTCGCGTTCTGGCACGGGTGACCGACTCCATCCCTGCACGCGGTCAGCCAGGCTGACCGGTTGCCGAGTGCGACTAGGCTGAGCCCATGCCCGATTTTCACTACGTCGACATGTTGCCGCTCGGCGAGGACACCACGTCATATCGTCTGCTGACCACCGAGGGCGTTGGGGTGGTCGACCTCGGTGACCGCACGTTCCTCACGGTCGAACCTGAGGCGCTTCGGCTACTCGCCTACGAGGCGCTGCACGATATTCAGCACCTGCTCAGGACGTCGCACCTGCAGCAACTGGCCAACATCCTCGATGACCCGGAGGCGTCGGCCAACGACAAGTTCGTCGCGCTGGATCTGCTGAAGAACGCGAACATCGCCGCCGGCGGAGTGCTGCCGATGTGTCAGGACACGGGCACGGCGATCGTGATGGGCAAGCGCGGCAGTCAGGTGCTGGTGAACGGCCGCGACGAGGAAGCCCTCTCGCGGGGCATCTACGACGCCTACCGCAAACTCAACCTGCGCTACTCCCAAATGGCTCCGCTGTCGATGTGGGAGGAGGTCAATACCGGCACGAATCTTCCGGCCCTCATCGAGATCTACGCCGACACCAAGTCGGCCCATGCGAACGAGTATGAGCTTCTGTTCATGGCCAAGGGCGGCGGCAGCGCGAACAAGTCGTTCCTGTTCCAGGAGACGAAGGCGGTGCTGAATCCCTCCGCCATGATGTCGTTCCTCGACGAGAGCCTGCGCAAGCTCGGCACCGCAGCCTGCCCGCCCTATCACCTGGCGCTGGTCGTCGGCGGCCCCAGCGCGGAGTACGCCTTGAAGACAGCCAAGTACGCCTCCGCCCACTACCTGGATGCCCTTCCCAGCGAGGGTTCCCGATGGGGCAACGGCTTCCGCGATCACGAGATGGAACAGCAGGTGCTGGAGCTCACCCGCAAGTTCGGCATCGGCGCCCAGTTCGGCGGTAAGTACTTCTGCCACGACGTGCGGGTGATCCGACTACCCCGGCACGGCGCCTCGAACCCGATTGCGGTCGCCGTCTCCTGTTCGGCAGATCGGCAGGCGCTGGCGAAGATCACCCCCGACGGGGTCTTCCTGGAGCAACTCGAGACTGAACCAGCCCAGTTCCTGCCCGACGTCACCGATGACCACCTCGACGACGAGGTCGTGAAGATCGACCTGAACCGCCCGATGCGTGAGATCCGCGATCAACTCTCGACCCTGCCGGTGAAGACGAGGGTGTCACTGACCGGTCCACTCGTGGTCGCGCGGGATATCGCCCATGCCCGCATCAAGGAGATGCTCGACAACGGCGAGCCGATGCCCGACTACCTGCGCGACCAGTGTGTGTACTACGCGGGCCCGGCCAAAACGCCCGCCGGCTACGCGTCGGGTTCGTTCGGACCCACTACGGCGGGTCGGATGGACGGCTACGTTGACCAGTTCCAGAAGGCGGGCGGATCGTTCGTGATGCTCGCCAAAGGCAATCGGTCGGCGGCCGTCACCAAGGCCTGCAAAGAGAACGGCGGCTTCTACCTCGGGTCGATCGGTGGGCCGGCGGCCCGACTCGCGCAGGACTGCATCCGCAAGGTCGAGGTACTCGATTTCCCGGAGAACGGGATGGAAGCGGTCTGGCAGATCGAGGTCGAGGACTTTCCCGCCTTCGTCGTGGTGGACGACAAGGGCAACGACTTCTTCGCCGAGACGATGAAACCTATCGCCACTCGGATTCCGGTGGGGCCGCCTTCCTGAACCGCCCCTGCGGCGGCCCGGGTGGGTCCGCTGAGGGTTTGGGCGGGTCAACTGTGGGCGTCTGAGCGAGCTCGCCCCGGTGCCCTAGCTGCTCGAGCCAACGCACCAACTGCCGATGTACCGTCTCGGAGCCGATCAGTTCCGCCCTGACGGTCAGCAACTCCGAGGAGATCGGCAGTTCCGCCGGGTGGATGAGCACTGCGCGTGTCTGCCAACCACCCAGCCCGCCGTGGCAACCCACCAACTCCTCGAACGCGGCGACCTCGTCGACGCGCTCGTCGTACATCGAGTTCAAGTAGATGTCCGGGGCGTGCGGGAACCTGCTGGCGCGAAGGAAGTCCTCCCGGGCCTCGGGCCCAAACGCCGCCAGCGGGTCCACCCCCTCCACCTCGCCGGTCAGCAACCGCTGCAGCCCTGACCGCCCGATCGCGACCGGGCCGTCGCGATCCGTGGCCACCACCACGAACGCGACCCCCGGGTGCCGCGAGAGCAGGTTGATCAGACCTGGCCACGCCAGCTCAATCTCCTCCGCGGTCAGCCGCTCCTCGGAGGCCGTGAACCAGACTCCCCCGAGGTTGCCCGACCCGACCACCACAACCTGGGAGGCGTCCTCGCTGCTGTCTGCCTCCTTGTGTTCGCGATCACCGGGACCGAGCGCGACAACACCGTCGGCGGTACGACGGCTCAACATCTTTCGAGTGAGACCGCCGGACACCGAATGGTGCGTCTGCAACTCCGACAGGAAGGCGTTCACGGGCCCCCAGTCCTCCACTGAGCCGGTCGCCGCGGCGGCCGATCCTGACCCCAGGTACTCAGTGATGACCTCCGCGAGCGGCATCCCGTACCGCTGCCGAAACGTCGCCCCCTGGCTCTGACCGTGGT
>JAUPKM010000434.1 GCA_030837445.1 Actinomycetota bacterium | reverse complement strand
TCGTCTCTCCGTGTGAGTACGTGATCACATGGTTAACCTGTGGAAAGGCCCCCGTAGCCCAACGGCAGAGGCAGGCGCCTTAAAAGCGCTCGAGTGCGGGTTCGAGTCCCGCCGGGGGTACGTCACAGATCCGCACGTTTGGTGCGCTAAGGATATGGCGTTGTTGTGGGATGGCCGTCGCTTCCACCTGCGCGCTGAAGTGGATCTGCCGGGTCGTGCGATCGAAGGTGATGCGGATCCTGAACGCCTCGCAGAGGTCCCGGAGGATGTCGGGGGGCATCCGGGTCAGGTCCAGGGTGGCGATGGGAAGGCAGCTCAGTAGGTCCTGGGCGGTGCTGGGGGCGGGGCCGGAGACCGGCAGGCCGATGCTGCAGCGCTCTTGCTCAAGCTTGCGGCGCTGGATGTCAAGATCGTTGTACCGGTTGCGGAGCCCAGCGGTGAACGGGTCGGAGGGGTCGCCGTTCTCGGCTTGGTGTAGGAGCCGCTGCTGCTTTCCGGCCAGGTCGGCGATCTGCTGATTGAGGGCTGCCAGGCGATGGGTGTGATCGGGGGCAGGGCCGGGAACCTGGTCCCGGATGGTGGCGGCCAGGTGTTCGGCGCGGTCGGGTCCGAGGAGGTGGGTGTTGAAGAAGGTGCCGAGGAAGGTCAGCAGGGGTTCTTCGCGAACGATGATGGACACCGGGTGTCCGGTAGGGCGTTGACCGTTCTTCGGGTAGCACACGTAGTGGGGTCGCTGGTTGTGGGTCTTGCCGGACATCCGGCGGCCGCAGAGGGCGCAGAAGACGAAGGATCGCAGGGCGTAGCTGTGGCGCGTCTGCGGGTGTGCGTTGAGCGTGGTGCCTGAGCGGCTCCTTTCCCGGGAGCTGGCGACGGCCTCGGCAGCGGCGAACTGCTCGGGAGTGATGATCGCCGGGTGGGTGGGTGCGTCGGACAGGACCCAATCGGTGATCGGGTTCATCCGGCCGCCCTTCTTCGAGGCGCGGCGGTTCCAGACCATGTAGCCGGTGTACTTGGGGTTGTGCAGGATCTCCCGCACTGATGAAGGTGTCCAGCGGCCCACGGCGCGGTCTGGGTTGGTCGGGGTCGGGGGTGGATAGGTGGTCAGGTCGGCATTGAGGTGGTGGGCGATCTGGCGGTATCCGAGCCGCGCTCCGATCCGCAGGTCGTAGATCGTCTGAACGGTGGCGGCGCGCACCGGGTCGATGATCAGTCGGGTCTTGTGCTTGCCTTCTGCTCGGCGGGCGGGGACGGGGTGGGGAACGGAGTCGGCGATGTACCCGTACGGTGGCTGGCCCACGTTCCACCCCTGGTGAGTGTGGATCTCGAAGCCGCCCCAGGCCTTCTCCAGCATGTCCAGGACGTACCACTCGGCGATCCCCTGCTTCATCCGCCGGGTCAGCACCGCGGTCGCCCGGTGGCGGGTGGTGGTGAAGGGCTCGTCGGAGGCCAGTAGCAGGACGCCGACTTGTTCGAGCTCATGCTCGATCTTCGTGCCGTAGTAGGTGATGCGAGCGATCCGGTCCACGGATTCGCAGATCACGACGTCGAATCGCCGGTCGGGACGTTGTGCTTCGGCAAGGAGGTCGTCGATGCTGCCGTCACGGTGGATGGGGATGTCGAACTTGTCGTGGGCGTGCCCCTGCCCACGCAGATCGAGGACGGTGCGACCTGACTCGATGTCGAAGAAGTGCGCCACGATCACCATGCCGTCCGGCAGGCTCTTCTGGCAGGAGGCCAATTGGCGGGGGAGCGACAGTGTGGGGTCCTGCTGATCATCTGTGGATACCCGTGCCGCAAAGGCTGCTCGGACGACCTGTGGGTGTTCTTCCGATGGTTGGGAGGATCCCAGCCATGTGGGGATTTCACTACCTGTGATGCGATTCATCAAGCCTCTCCTTACCGTTCGGCCAGTTACACCGTTGCCGGGATGGACCCGCTGAGATGGATCATGAAATGTAAAAAATGCGGTGATACTACGATCTCTTGTCTGGCGCGGGAAGTGGCCTGCGAGCGAGGTTCTCACCACGGCCGTGACCCGGCTGGTTGCCCTGCCAAAGGAACGGAGAATGGCGGTCGGTGGGCATGTGACCCGTGAGCGGCGGGAATCCGGTCGTCGGGTCGGGCTCGTGGCGGTCGACGTGGACGGTCCCTGCTCCTTGACACGAGGCGCCTCACACCATCTTGGCCAAGAGGGAGTGATGTCCACTGAACCTTGGCGGATATCACCGGCCTGCTCTTCTCACTGCGGAGGCACGTCGATGATCGTTTGTGTCGATCGGCGTCGTTGACGAGTGTCCCGTGTCGTGGTCCGCCATCGATGGACGCGGATGGGTGGTGACGGTGGGCAAATTCGTGGCTTCTGGCGTTCCTTCGGCGCTGGGCGGTTGTCGGTCCGTAGGGTTGGAGCTGTGGGTGATATTGGGGTCAGTGAGTGGACGCAGTTGAGTGAGATGGACACGTCTGCGGGGTTCTTGAAGGTCCGTGGTCGTCGGTTTCGGTATCCGGATGGCAGGGAGGATGTGTGGGACATCCTTGTGGGGGGTGCAACTGTTGCGGTCGTTGCTCTGACCGAGGATGGCCGGGTGGTGCTGGCCCGCCAGTACAGGCCGGGACCTGGACGGATTCTGCTGGAGTTGCCGGGTGGGATCGTTGATGGGGATGAACCAGTCGACGTTGCGGCGGCTCGGGAGCTGTTGGAGGAGACCGGGTACGAGGCGGCGTCGGTCGAGGTCGTGATGCAGACGTATCTGGCGTCGTATGCGTCCCATCGCCGCTACGCCGTGTTGGCCCGTGGGTGTCGGAAGGTCGCCGAACCGACCTTGGACGATGGTGAGTTCATCGCGACGGTACTCATGCCGGTACGTGAATTCGTTGACCATGTTCTCGGCGGGCAGTTGACCGATACTGACATGGCCTTCGCAGGGTTGACCGCCGCTGGGTATCTGAAGGTGACCGTCTGACCGTCGTTACGCGGTGAGCGCGGTGGAGATGCGCTCAGCAGTGGTGGGGTCGGTTTCGAGATACAGGCGGGTGACGGGTTCAGTACCGGACGCGCGCACGACGACTCTCTCGTATTCGTCGTTCTCGAAGACAACAGTGTCTTCCCGAGTACTGGTATGCCAGCCGTGGAGCACGGTTCGTAGCTCGCTCGTGGTGACTTCGACAGGTGCTGTGACGGCGATGGTTCGCTGCGGATGAGGGTAACTGCGACGCAGGTCAGCGATGGCGTTGTCGAACTCCGCCACCCCGGCGAAGTGAGCGAGGCTGAGGGTCAAGGCTGCGAGGCTGTCGCGTTCGAAGTATCCGTTGTCCCCACTGTTCCAGGCGAGGGCTCCATTGGGTTCGACACCGAGTGTGGCGACGTGGGGTTGCTGGCGTTGGGCGGTGACGATGTGCTTGAACCCGACAGGCGTACAGGTGACGGCGAGGTTCTGCTCGTAGGCAGTGCGTGTGATCATTCTGGGGGCGACGGAGGTCGTGATGAGCCGGGCTGCGGGAAACCCGGCTCGTAGAAGAGCCGCCGCTTGTTCCGGGCTGGCTATGTAGCCGGAACGCGCGGTGAACAGCGCGAGCCGGTCACCGTCACCATCGACCATGGCGATCATGGTCTTGGTGGGGTCAGGAGCGGCATGCAACACAGTGGACGCACGTTCCTCGGCGGCGGGGTGAGCGGCTGGGTCAGGGGTGCACCCCGCGAAGAACGGGAGTGGCTGGCCTCGATGGCAGGTCAGTTGGGGCAAGTGTGGGGCGAGTGCCGCGACTGCTCCATGGGCGGCATCGATGATCAGGTGGCCCTCGAAACGGCGCGCGGTGTCGATGACGGTCTGCCCGATACTGCCTGCGTAGAGCGCGGCGACGTCGAGGCGCCGGTGTGGTGAGGTCGGCGCAGGAGGAGGGGCGACCACCGCGTTCTCGCAGGGCTGTGCCCAGTCGATGCCTTGGCCGTGAGCGTCGCGGATCTTGACGCCGATGTATCCGGGCGGATTGTGACTGGCGGTGATGATCACGGCGCCCGTCAAGTCCGAGTTGCTGTGAGTCAAGAGACCGAACGCGGGGGTAGGGGCTGCTCCGAGCGCCAGGATGCAGGAGATGTTCCGCACGGCGAGCAGGTCAGCGGCCAGGGTGGCGAGTTCGGCGGCACCAGCCCGTGCATCGAACCCGAGGAGGACCCGGTCACCGAGTGCTCCGCTGGCAGCGACGTGGTCGATGGCTGCGAGGAGGTGGAGTTCAGACCAATCGGGGCCAGGCAGTCCACGCCATCCGTCGGTAGTGGTCGGTGTGGAACGCATCAGTCTCCTCAAGATCGCCACAGGAGGTTCACGACGGGCTGGCCGGCGGCATCGGCCTGCCAGGAATGGATCACTCTCGGTAGGGTGCGGGCCAGATCACGCCCGGTGTCGTCGACGACGCGGCCTCCGGATGCGGCGACAGTGAGCGCTGCTGCGGCGTAGTCCCAGGGAGCGGCGTAGCCGTCGGCTGTGGATGGGTATATCGCTGTCCGGGCCCGGCCCAGTGCGACCAGAACCATTTTGACGGTGGTCGTGGGTACGGCCCTCGTCGTCCGCGGCGGGCGGAGGCCGGAGAGCATGTGACGGGTGATGTCTTTGTGACGAGGACTGGTTAACACGCTGTCGAGAGGAAACCTGGGTAAGGCGTCGATATTCCCGATGACGTGCAACGCCGTCGGGGTGGCGGAGACGCGGATCCGATAGGCGGACAAATCGATGACCGCGGCGGCCGGGCTGCCGGATCGAACAAGACAAAGAGCGATGGCATAGAATGGGCTGCCGTCCAGGAACGGGGCGGTGCCGTCGATCGGGTCCAGCACGAAGCAGTCGGCAGGCAAGGGCCCGAGGCTGTCGCGGTTCTCTTCACCAACGAGGGGTATTTCCGGCCACAACGTCTCCAGCTGATTGCCGATCAGTTCCTGAATGCGCAAGTCCACGTCAGTCACCACTTCCTGACTTCCGTGAATGTTGTGCTTGAGGTGAGCCTGTTCAGAGCTGGCCTGGAAATTCGCGGTCAGCTCACGGCATCGGTCCAGGCAGTTGACGAGGGGCTGGGAGGACAGCAATGGATGGGTATCTGGCATTCGTGTTCCTTCTGCGGAGAACAATGATGGGTCATGGTGCTGTAGGGGATGCATCCGCTGTCGTGCTGATCCAGGTGGGAAGGCTTGCGCTCAGGGCGGTGAAGGTGTCAGGCCGTTGATCCCAGATCTGCCGGAGACGGAGCAAGGTTTCGGTGCGGTCGGCGGCAGATCGGTCCACTGAGGCGTGGCTGATGGTCGTCTGGAGGAGGAAGCGGCCGGTCAGGTGGGCCTCGACGCGAGACCGTAGACCGTCGGCCTGGGTCAGCAGCGATCCCGTCATGACGAGCGTGACGGGTATGTCGGCGACACCACAACGGCGGCAGACCGCCTCTGCTCCCGTAGCGAGGTGGCAGGCGGCTTCGTCGAGGAGCGCACCGGCGATCGCGTCGCCGCCCGCCGCCGTGACGAGCACCTGTTCGGCGAACGTGGCGACACGTGGCTTGCTGTGGGGGGCGTACACGGTTTCGAACAACGCATCCTGCAGGGGCAGGTCCTCACGCGTCGTCCAGCGACGGGCTGAATCGATCAGCATGGTGGCTGGTCCGCGCCCATCCAGCGCCCGGATGACCGCCCGTAACCCCGCGACGGCGAGATGGTAGCCACCACCTTCGTCCGACAACAGCCACTCCAGGCCGGAGGCTCGCGTTACTACTTGACCGTGCCACGCGGCGAACCCGGTTCCGGTTCCGGCGACGACGACACACACGGGTCCTGAAGCGGTCAGCAGTGGAAGAACGATGTCGTTCATCACCAAGGTTGCCCTGGGCGAGACCCCCACGGTCTTGAGTGCGTCATGCAGCAACGCACCGAACCGGCCTGCGACGAGCGTGGTCGACGCCGCTCCGTGCGCGGCCACCACGCCGCCGACGGCACAGCCTCGCGCAGGCAGTAGACCAGCGAAAAGGTCTACGAGCGAGGAGACCGCTTGCCGGTCGCCCACCGATCGCGGATTGGTCGACGGCCCGATGGCTTCGACGACGGTCGACGTCCCGGAGGCCAGGGCAGCCCAGGTACGGCTGCCGCCGCCTTCCACGAGGATCCACGGTGTCGATCCGGTCATCGTCGGGTCCTTGTGAGACGGTCGAGATCGGTGAGAGCTGAGTCGAACTCGGTGTCGTCGATGTCTGCGATAACGCCGCAGACGCCGGGACGGTACGGGACGACCAGCTGTAGTGAGCCATTGCGGATTCGTCGAATTGTCTCAAGCCCCTGCCAGACTGTTTCTCGCAGAGTTGGGGGGATGGAGGTGGGCAGTCGGTAGGCGGCGAGGAGATTGATGATCCGGGTTCGGTCTGCTGTGGTCGCCAGTCCGTGAGTGTGGGCTATGGCTGTGGTGATGGCGATCCCGGCGGCGACGGCTTCGCCGTGAGGCATCCGGTATCCGCTGGCGGCTTCGATGGGGTGACCGAAGCAGTGCCCGAGGTTCAAGGGACGGCGCAGGTCGCCGTGTTCGAACGGATCGTCGGCCAGGAGGGTGAGTTTCGTCGCGACTGCGGTGCGCACGATCTGGGTCAGGGCTGGCCCGTCCGGAAGATGGTCGGTGTGGTTTTCCAGGACGGTGAATAGGTCGGGGTCGGCGATTAACGCGATTTTGATGACTTCGGCGAGACCGCTTCGGATGTGCCGGGCTGACAGGGTGCTGGTCAGGTCGGTATCGATAATCACTTCTGTAGGGTGATGGAATGCCCCGAGCAGGTTCTTGCTGTCGTCGTAGTCGATTCCTCCTTTGCCTCCGATGGCGGCGTCGACTTGTGCCAGGACGGTCGTGGGGATGAGGACGTAAGGTAGGCCACGCATATAGGTCGCAGCGGCGAGCGTGGTCAGGTCGCAGATCACTCCGCCACCGAGTCCGATGAGCAAGCTGCGCCGGGATGCGCTTGCCTGTCCGAGTGCGTTCCACAGGGTCTGAAGCCCGGTGAGAGACTTGGTGATCTCTCCGGTGGGCAGCCATGTGACCGTCGTGGGGACGCCTATGGCGCCGACTTGTTCGACCAGGCGGGGAACGATGCGTCGGATATTGGCGTCGGCGGCGATGAGGATGCTGGGGGAGCCCAGGTGTGCCACCAGGGGAGTCAGGAGAGAGACGAGCTCGTCGGTGAGGGCTTGGCCAATCAGGATCCGGTAGGTGGTGATGCGACGCACGGTGGCGGTGAATCCGGTCCCGGTGGGGATGGCGTCCAGGCGTCCCTCGGTTGTCCTCGAATCCGTCGCCGTCACCGCAACGCTCCCGAGATGCGGTCGAACAGTGCTTGACAGGTCAGCCCGGCCTCCTGGTACAGCAGTTCCAGGGGGCTTCCGGCGATGCCGTACCCGTCGACGCCGATGCTGATGCCTCCATCCGGGAGGAAGGACCCGAGGACGGTCGAGGGTGCGTTGTGGATGCTCGCGGTCACCGCAGTCGAAGGAATGATCACATCGCGACGGGCACGGGGTAGCCGGGCGAACCTGGTCGGACTGATGATCTCCAGGACCCGGACCCGCTGGCCCCGCTCTTTGACCAAGCGGTCACTGGTGGCGAGAGCGGTCTCCCGAAGATCCCCCGCGGTGACGATGACGACCTGCGGGTCCGGGTCATCCAGCAGAGTCCAGGATCCCTCCTGCAGAGGTCGGGTCGCCAAGTCACGTATCTCGTGGCGTACCGGTACTCCTTCGTGTGGCAGCCTCAGGTAGGCGGGACGCCCGGAGGAGATCGCTTCGATCGCCAGGACCTTGGCGGTGTTGACGTCGCTTGCCTCGAAGATCTCCAGGTGTGGAATCGCTGTCAGGGCCGTCAGACAACCGTCGGACTGCACCATCGGCCCCAGCGGGTCCCCGATCCCTCCGGAGGTGCCTACCAACAGGACCGGCAGACCGGGGAAGGCGATGGATTGACGGATCTGGTCAAGCATCCGCCAGTAGAAACCTTCCATCGAGCACAACACGGGAATGAGTCCCGCGCTGGCGGCACCAGCGATCAGAGATGCGGCGTCCTGCTCGGCGATGGCGCACTGCAGTACATCAGAACTGGGGTTGTCCCACTGCCACGACCCCACCTTGTGCATACGGTCAAGCAGTCCGGAATTGCGGATCGCATCCGGCGCCGCCCACAACATCGGCAGGCTGGAAAGCTCCTCGGCGAGCTCTCCAGCCAACGATTTCTTGGCAATGGGGCTTGACCCAACCGGATGATCGGAGATCAGAGCGTACAGTGTGTCCCGATCCGGGACCACCCGTGGCGCCGTCTTCGCCAGGTTGGGACGGATTCGACGAGCCCTCGTGGAGGGCCAATGCCGTTCGACGATCACGAGCGTTTCGTTGATGAGTGTATCGAAATCCAATTCGGGGATGTGTTCCGCAGCTGCCTCAGCGCTGAGGGTGACGCTGTCCTCCACCGCCGGATCCAGGCCTTTGCCCTTGACTGTGCGCAGGATGATCGCCGTAGGGCGAGCGTCGTGATTCACGGCCTGGAGTGCCTCGACGACGGCGGGGAGATCGTGACCGTCGACTTCGACGGTGCGCCAGCCGAAGGCGGTCCATCGCGGTGCCCATTCCTTGCGGGGCAAGGCGATGACGCTCCCCGTGCCATTGGCATCGATGACGGCGACGAGGTTCGCTAGACCGAGACGGGCCGCTGTCATTGCCGCCTCCCACACCTGTCCTTCCGTGCATTCGCCGTCGCCGAGCACCACGAAAGTGCGCCTTCGCGATCCGTTACGTCGATCGGCAAGCGCTGTGCCGGCTCCGAAGGACAGCCCCTGTCCGAGGGCGCCTGTGCTCATCTCCACGCCCTGCGTGATATCGCGTCGCGGCATACGCGGTACCGGGTGTCCGACCTGCCCGAAACCGGCCAGGTCTCTCCAGGTTGTTCCGGTGATTGTTCCCCTTGCCCACAGTGCGAAGTACCAGGGGGCGACGGCATGGCCCTTGGAGTAGATGAGACGGTCACCGGCTCTGGTCCCATCGAGTCGGGTTGCGCCGGAAAAGTACAAGGCGGTCATCGCCTCCACCATCGACGCCGTGCCGCCGGGGTGTTTGTTGGCTGCTAGCACCCAGGCCCGCATTCCGGCCGCGATGATCTCCAGGTCGTGGAGTGAAGGAAGGGTTTCTGGCTCATCGACGTTCTCAGTCATGGGCGTGATCACAGGGTCCCTTCAGGACAAGGAGGAGGAATGGCGGCGGTCAGTTGGCGGCGGTCGAGCTTGCCGCTGATCGGTCGAGTAGGCAGGGTGGTTACGACCTGGAACCGTGCGGGAATGGCGGCCGCGGGAAGACGGCGTCGCAGCGTTCTACGAAGATGGGGCGGGATGGCGACCTGACCGGAGTCCAGAACGAGGAAGGCGGTCAGCCGAGGTGGAGCGTCGTCGTCATCTGTCTGAGCCACCACAGCGGCTTGAGTGATTCCAGGTTGTTCCTCCAGAACCGATTCAACTGCTCGCAGGTGTACCCGGACACCGTAGATTTTCACCTGGTCATCGCTGCGCCCGTGGAACCGGAGCTGTTGCCCTTCCCATAGGCCTAGATCTCCGGTGTGGTACACCACTTCTCCGGGAAGGCCGTCAGGCGGAAGGGTGAAGCGGGCGGCATCTTTGGCGGTGGCGTCGAGGTAACCATTCGTGCCATAGCGGGTTGCGATGACGATTTCCCCGATCGTACCGTCCTCGACGGTGCATCCGGTTGGGTCCTCGATACGGATCTGCGTATCGTCGATCGGCATACCCAGCGGCTGTATCCCAGGCTCGACGGGATCACTCACCAAGTACCAGCAGCGAGCCAGGGTCGTCTCCGTCGGCCCATACAGGTTGACGATCTGTCCGTGATAATCCAGCTGCTCGCGCCACCGTTCCACCAAAGCTCCGGTCAAGGGTTCTCCGGCGAACAGCACCGTCCGTAGCCGCGGTAGCCGCAGTCCTGAGGGCGCAGCTCGAAGCCACGCTCGTACCACGGTCGGCACGACATGGGCGAGGGTGATGTGTTCGCGGGCCACCCAGGGCAACGCTTCGTCGGGAGCCAACGGTCCGGTCGGTGGCAGACACAGCACCGCTCCGCAGGTCAGCGGTAGGAAGAGATCCCGAAGAGCCGGATCGAACTCCACCGACGTCAACTGCGCGACCCGATCGGCCGCGCCGACGGCAAAGGTACGACGTTGCCATCGAAGGAAGTGCGCCAGGCTGTCGTGACGACCGATGATGGCCTTGGGGGCTCCGGTGCTGCCAGAGGTGAAGCACACGTACCCGCCGTCCGCAGCCGGATGGTCCTCACCGAGGGGTTTCGGCGGTGCCGACGTGTCCAGATGGTTGTCGAGGGTGATCACCCGGCGAGTACCCGGGTCAGGGGCCGAACCGCCGAGAAGTACCACGGTCGCGTCGACAGCGTTCAGCATCTCCTCCCTCCGGGGCTGCGGTGTGTTCGGGTCGATCGGCAGCAGTACAGCCCCCAGATCGAGGACCGCCGTCCATGCCGTGACCAGCGGAAGGCCGCGCTCGGCAATCACAGCGATCACCTGTCGGGGAACGACTCCGGCATCGGTGAGTAGAGCGCTGATCTGACCCGCGGCGGTCACCAGCTGCCGATAGGTCCAGCTTCGGCCGTTGTAGGTGACAGCAACAGCCTCGGGAGTCTCAGCCGCCCACCAACCGATCTGTGCCGGGACGCTCTCTGGGACGTGATTCTGTGGCTGAGGCCCGGTCATGATCGTTCACCTGCGTGATCGAGGAGGGATCGGACAACAGAAGCCCCGTCCCCCACGACCTGCCCCTTCACCCGGTCACGCGGCCGGACCACGGCGTTGGCCAGGACGAGCGACCGTTCCACCTGGGAACCTGCGCTGAGGATGGCGTCCGGGCCGACGACCGCTGGCCCCAATAGACAGGCGCCAGCCTGGACCCGGGCGCCTTCACCGAGCAGGACCGGGCCCTCCACCACGGCGCCGTCCTCAATCACCGCCCCCAGTCCGAGCCTGATCTGGGTGCCTGGCACCGGGGGTGGCAGAGGCAACCTGCTCGTCTGCTGAACAGCTTCGAGGTTGCCCTGCAGCAGCATCTGGAGGGTGCCCACATCCCGCAGGTACACCTCGCCGGTGTCGAACAGTCCGACATCGGACGGCGACAGCCCGGGTAATGTCTGACTGGACAGGTCCACATAACCTGTCGAAAGAATCCAGTCGCACAACGCCGGTTCGATCAACCAGGTACCGGTCGATCCCAGCCGAGATGGGGCTTGCCGCCCAGGTTTAAAGAAGTAGCGTGCGGTGAACCCAGGGCAGGGGACGAGAACGTCACCGTCCCACACACGTAGATCTCGTGGGGACACGGCGACGGTCACCACTCGCCGGTAAGCCGCGTGGTGGGCCATCATGCGGGTTAGGTCGACGGGACAGATGATGTCAGCCGGTACGACCAGGACCGTGCTATTACCGAGGAAACCTCGCTGGTCCCGAAGCGCACCCGCGCTACCCACCGGAACATCTTCGCCCAGCCAGGTGATCGGAGTCCCGGCATCGGTGAACCTGCCAAAAATCCGCTCATACAGGTCAACGGCGTCAGCAGGAACGATGACGCCAATCTCGCTGACGGCCACGATATCCAAATGGGTCAACACCCAGTCAAGCACGGGTCGATTCACGACAGGAGCGAGAGGCTTGGGCAAGTCCGGGGACAATGGCCGCAAGCGAGTCGCTGAACCCGCAGCCAGAACTAATGCCCGGATCATCGTCGCGCCTGTTCCGAAGCCGCTTCACGGATGATCCGCTCGAACTGACTGAGCAAGCCAGCCGCGTTCTCAGCCTTCAGAAGATCGGTGCGGTAAATCAGGCCACCAGCCAAACCGTTGTCGACTCGGGTCAGCGACAGCGCCAGGTGACGTCGAGAAGTCGAGACCTCCGCCAGGCCAACGTGGCGCAACCGCTGCCCTCCGAGATCCGGTAACGGATCGATGGTGGGGATGGTGTCCAAGGAGAACTTGATGTTCACTAGGTCCGGAACACCGAGATCAAAAACCGTCTTCTCCAAGTGGAGTTCCTGATGCGCATCTCCGGCATGCCACTCATCACGGATGCTGCGAATCAGGCCCTCAAGAGTGGTATGTCGGGTGGGCTGAGAGCGAGTGAATCGACCGTTGACAAAAAACCCCACCACCTGATCGATACCCGGAACTGTCCGGTTCGCGGTCGCGCTACCCACCACCACATCCTCAACACCCGCCCATGCAGCGACCGCCGCGTGGAACAGCGCGAGCAACACCTGGAACAAGGACGCGCCCACTTGTCGTCCAATCGCCTGGAGATCCGCCACCAGCGCGGCAGGGACTGTGATCGGCAGCCGCGATGCGGGTCCGGCAGGTTCCGCCACGACAGGTGCTCCCGGTAGGGGGACGCCTTCGGATCGATAACCGGCCGCGACCATACGCCAGAACTCCAGATGCTCGGTGAAGCGTCTCCCCGTCAGGTACCCGCGCTGCCAACGGGCATAGTCGCTATAGGCCAAAACTGACGTGTCCGGGGTGTCAGGCACGGCGTAATGAGCGGAAACATCGCGCAGGAACAGGCCCCATGACCAAGGGTCCATGACAAGTTGGTGGGCCGCCATCACCAGCAGGTCCTCCTCCACCCCGAAGATGAGGGCGACTCGGGCCAAAGGGCCACCGTCCGCGAAATGTACTCCCGCCCATTTACGAGCCACCTCCACCTGAGTGCCCGCCGAGGAGAAGATCGTGTGAAACTCCAGCCGACGATCGCTGACATACTGACGGCCGTTGCGCACACTCGTACACAACGCGGGATGTCTCTGCCCCTGCCAGTCAACTGCCGAACGCAGCCGGCCCGGGTCCAAACTGCCCGCTGGCGCAGCGACCGCGTACACGAGTCGATGATGGTGCCGGTCACCGAATCGATCAGCCCACGCCAACAGCCCTTCCTGCTGGAACGACAGCGGATGGTCCCCATCCCGCGACCCTGGAATGATTTCCACCGCCCCACATTTGACTCCAACATTCAAGCGTCTCTGCAAATCGGCCAGCGCATCCGTGAAGTGAGGCACGTCGTATAGCCAACCAGGATCGACTGTGACCGCTAGCCGTCGACGCAGACCGACAGCCACAGCAAGTGCTTTCAACGAATCCCCTCCACGCGCGAAGAAGTTGTCATCACAGCTGACCGAAGTACCCAACGCCTCAGTCCAGGCGCATCGAAGGGCATCCTCCGCAATCACCGGTTCCATCCTTCCTCCTTTGCGCCATCGCCGATAAACAGCCATACCGAGTCGCAGGGCGAATGCAGACAGGGAACGAAACCTCGATCACCGACAGGCTCCAGCATCTAGGCACAACCGACGTGTCATCTGATTGCCTCAATGAAGAACTCAGGAATGGTGCGCCGGGCACCACCTTCCAATGCCCTTCATGCACCCATCACCTATAACAGAACTTCTTATCATGGTACGACCCACTCTGTCACGGCTAGATGGTCGGCCGAATGTACGTTGCTCGAAGCTGAGCGGGCGGCTACCCAATATCGCGCGGCGAATGCGTCGAGCTGATCCAGCCCGACAGCGTTTCGTATGATGAGATCGCCTACTTCCATCGAGAGAACATCACCGACGATGAACAGGTCGCGCACTTGACGCTGGTTGGGGCAGGTCCGGCGGCGGACGGGGGGCGTCAGCACCGCCGGACCTGCGGTCGTGAGGGCCCTGAGGTCACGGGTCGTTGGGTGGGGGTTAGGCGGTAGGGGGTGTGGCGGGTCGCCAGAGGGGCCACAAGGTGGGGCCGTCAGGTAGACGCAGGGGATCGGCGTGGTCGGTGTAGCCGTGGCGCAGGTAGAGGCGACGACTGTCCGGCG
>JAUPKM010000433.1 GCA_030837445.1 Actinomycetota bacterium | reverse complement strand
GCAAACAAGTTGCACGCGTCGGCATACCGAGCAACCAGCCGCAGCGTCTTGCGCTCACCGGAACCGCCGATCATCACAGGCGGATGAGGACGGGTCAGCGGCGATGGCGAGCAGATGGTTTCGGCCAGTTGATAGTGATCCCCATCGTATGGTCCGTCGTCGTCACTCCACATCTGCAGGACGATCTGCAATGTCTCCTCGAGCCGCTCGAAACGCTCGGACAGTGTTGGGAAGGGCACACCCAACCCAAGGTGTTCGCGTTCGTACCACGCCGCACCGATACCGAGCATCGCGCGACCACCGGACAGGACGTCCAGGGTGGTGACGATCTTCGCGAGCAGGCCCGGGTGGCGGTAGGTCACTCCGGTGACCAGCGCCTGCAGTTCGACGTGTCTGGTGTGGCCGGCGAGGAATCCCAACGTTGTGTACGCCTCAAGCATCGGAGCTGACGCGTCGCCGAGACCCATGCCCTCCAGTTGGAAGTAGTGATCCATTACGGACAGGTTGTCCAGACCAGCCTCCTCTGCCGCGCTTCCCACCGCGGCGAGAGTCGCTCCGATCGCCGCGGCGCCCCCGGGGAAAGCGAAGTTCACCAAGTGCACGCCAACTCGCATGACGACTCCTCCGATCGTGGCGCCGCGCTCCCTGGGGCGGCGCCCGTGTGGGCTCAACTTCGCAGATTCGGTGCGTCGACGACAAGAGTCCAGGGCAATTCGGCAGATGTGCATGCCGCCAACCCGAAAGTGCTCCGAAACTGTTGGACCGGCCGCGGTCGGGCATGGATTTCCCGGAAGCGGGTTTAGAAACCGTCAGGGGGGGGTAGACCACCGATGCACCACGGACTACCGCCCAGGCGGTGCCCCACCCGAGTGCTAGCAACCACAAACACTCGGACCAGGAGTTCCCATGATTCGCACTACACGCATCGCTCACCGCGGCGTCGTCCTTTCCCTCGCCACGTTGCTGGCCCTCGCAGGTGTTGCCTCGGCTGTCGCCCCGGCTCATGCCGCGACACCGCGCAACGGCAATGCGGCGAGCGTCAGGGTTGAACCGAGGCCGACCACGATGTTCATCTACAACGACTCCAGTCAGACGCTCCAGGTCAGCGTCTTTGCCCGAATCGAGACGATGCACTCGCAGACTCTGGAGCCGGGACAGGTGTGGAAACTACCGGAGACCTTTTCGTCGATGAACGAGCTCTACGTGCGTTTCCCCAATGACCCCAATGCCGCGTTCCTCGGGCATTTCTCCTACGACGCGGGTGCCTTCCACTTCCTCGACGCCCGTGCCAATCACTTGTCATACAGCGTCATCGGCGGCAGAAACCATGGAGTGGCCTTCACCACGCCGCACCCAACCGGGGTGCGCTGAGAGGACCAGACCCGGGACCTGCGCAGCAGGCGCAGTCCCAAGCCGGGTCAGTGAACACGGCAGCGATCGGCGGATCTGGTGGGCCTGGCAGCGATTTCCGGACTCGATGGCGAAGGCCCAGTCATTGCCGCATCGGTTGCGCTCGACCGAAGAATGCCCAGGTCGGTGCGACGCGATCGGCAACTCGTCTTGAACCCCTCACCAAGTGTCGCCGCCGGCGTGGGGGCAATCGCCGGCGTGGGGCAATACGGTCATGCGCGGCCCCGCAGGGCCCTGCAACATGTCCTGCAGCTACCCCACCCAGGTGGGCGTCGTGGCCCCACGTTGGGGCATGGGAGAATTAGGCACACGATCACCACTTCGAGGACACATGACTGACCTGCCCGCGACCCCGGGTACGCCCGACCCCGACCGGATCAGCCAACCGGAGTTGGCTCGCCTTGCCCAAGCCGCCGCCGACAGGTTCGCCCCGCACCTCCGCTCCGCCGAAGATGCGGTCCGGGCGTCTGAGCAGAGCCTGGCGGATGCGCGCGCGGCGCTGGCCCGCGCCGAGCACACGGCCGCCAACAAGAGATACCAATCCGACCCTCTGGTGTTCATGCGCGTCACGGTGAGCGAGGAGTTGGATGCCCTAGCGCGCAAGACCACTCCCAAGAAGATCCGGGCGAACTTTCGTTACCTACTCGAACGCGCCGTAGAACTTGCCGAGGGCGAGGTGGCCGGCTACCGGACCGACCTGGAGGCAGCCCGCCGGGAACGAGATCACGGCGTGGAGTCCTGCAGGCAGGCCGAGCAGGCGGCGCAGGTCGAGCTCGAGGCCGCTCGCGCCATGCAGCAACGGGTATGCGACGCGGAGCGCGCGGCCCGTGAAGGCCTCGCCCTGCTCCGCGAGTAGACGCGTCCCAGCCCCGCACATCGAAGACGATTCGAAGTTGACGTTTCACCCCGGGGACAACGCGTGCACCGTCTGCGGCTATGACGCCACCCTCGGAGGCGCACCCGTTGGGTCTGGCCCCGTGGCTCAGTATTGAACCATTGTCGACCGCTACGAGCCGATGTTAGAAGAAGTCAACGAAGCCGAATGGCTCCCGGCGTCCGAACCCCGTCGTCACCCTGTCATTGGGCAGGAACTCGGCGGCTGCTGGGCGTGCCGCGCCCACCAGGCGTGCGTGTGGGCCCCGACCGATGGTGGTCGGGGCCCACACGCAGCTACTGGCCGCGGGCACCGTCAGCGTTGCATTCGAGTCCGGTGGCTTAGCCGTTGCTGATGACAATGTTGAATCGCGCCCAGTCGCTGGTGTAGCGGTTCTCGTAGGGAACGTCCATCTTGCCGTCGTCCTCACGCGTGACGTCCAGCTTGAGACCCTTACCCCAGTGGTAGGAGCGCGATTCGCCTTCGGAGAAGGAGTAGCGGTCCTTCTGCCCACACCCGTGCATCTGCACGAGCGGGTAGTCAAAACTGCGATCTCCGGCTCGGAGTTCGTAGCCAGGGTGTCCATTGCCGCTGATCCGCATGTCCGTGCCGCGGCCGTCGCTCGAGCCGAAGTCGTGGGAGTCGAAGAACAGCAACATCTGACCCGGGCGCAGTGTCAGGTCGCTGCCGCCCAGCCTTACAGTCGCCTCGACGGAGGAACGGTTGGTCACGGTGCCCTTGACCCCGTCGTGTTCGTCCGTGTGGTGCACGAACTCGTGGGCGAACCTGCCCTCTTGGTAGACGTGAACCCGCCAGGGT
>JAUPKM010000432.1 GCA_030837445.1 Actinomycetota bacterium | reverse complement strand
TATCGGCGAGGCGCCCGTTGGTCTACAGGGAACGTTCAGCCTGTGGGAGTCCGGACAGGATCTGTCCGCGTTCGCCCATCGCGGGCCCGCCCATCAGCAGGTAATCAGCCAGACCCGGGAAAGTGATTGGTATGCCGAGGAACTGTTCGCCAGGTTCGCGGTGCAGCGTGTCAGCGGCACCTTCCACGGTCGTCCGATCCCGGGCCACACCGCCACCGGTGGGGCCGACGCCGGCGATGGGTCTGCGCCGTGACCTCTGCTGTGCCCGGACGCTGGCTGCCGTGGTTGCTGACGGGGCTTGCTATCGCCGCCCAGATCGCCTGGCCGTTGACGGCAGGATCCGGACGCACAGCCACCACTCAGGCCGTGGTGGTGCTGTTCGCCGGTGCCAGCATCTCGCACGCCTGGGTGCACCGGGGCGGTAGTTGGTGCGCCCGCTACACAGGGATCACGCTCGTGTTCGGATTCGGCGTCGAAGTGCTGGGCGTCAGCACCGGACTGCCGTTCTCCGGCTACTCCTACGGCCCCGCCCTCACCCCGCAACTACTCGGAGTGCCGATGGTGGTGCCACTGGCGTGGGCGATGATGGCCTACCCCGCGATGCTGGTCGGGCGGGCGCTGGCAGCCACCAAACCAGGGCAGGTGGCGATCGGCGCCTTCGCGCTGTCCACCTGGGATCTGTTCTTGGATCCGCAGATGGTCGGTGAGAGCTACTGGACCTGGCATTCGCCCACCCCCGCGCTGCCCGGGGTCCCAGGGATCCCGATTGCGAACTACCTGGGTTGGCTGGTAGCTGCCGCGGTACTGATGACCCTACTGTCGTGGCTGCCAGAACTGGTGGCAGACGATCGGGTACCTGCGGTGCTGTACGGCTGGACCTGGCTCGGCGGCGTCGTCGCCAATGCCGTGTTCCTGGGCCGCCCAGCGGTGGCGCTCTGGGGAGGTCTAGCGATGGGCGTCGTGGCAGTGCCCTACCTGCGCACGGTGCTGGCTGCAAGCCGATCCTCGCCTGCGCGCCGTGCACCCTCGGCGACTGCGGCGACCGCTGCGGCAACAGACGGAGATGAGCTGTGACGCCCACGAACGGCTGGCCGCACCGAGGACTGGTTGCCAGGATCTGGTCGGTCAAGGTGGCCGTGGGGACGGCGTTGGCTCTGCTGGGCACCGTGAATACCGTGCGGAACCTCCGCATCCTGCGGCTGCCGCCACCGGTCCCGATCGATCCCCCCGCCACCGGTGCGACGGGCACCCCGGACACCGACCCGCCACCCGTGACGGCCCGGATCTCGGTGTTAATCCCACTGCGGGATGAGGAGAATCGGGCATCCGACTGCCTACGCTCGCTGCAGGGCCAGCAATTCGACGAACTCATCGTGCTCGATGACGACTCCCACGATGGCACGGTTGCGCTGGTGGAACGGGAGTTCGCGTTGGCCCGAGTGGCCGAGCCGGAAAGCGACCGGCCAGACCGGACCCTGCTGCGAACCGGCCCAGCAGACGAGCCGCCGCCCCCCTGGCTCGGCAAGCCGTGGGCCTGTCAACGATTGGCGGACCGGGCGTCCGGTGATGTTCTGGTCTTCCTGGACGCGGATGTGGTGGTCGATCCTGATGGCATCCGGCGGGCCGTGGAACTGCTGCGCACTGCCAACCTGGACGTGATCTGCCCCTACCCGCGGCAGGAGGTTGCCGGCGCCCTCGGGAGACTGATTCAACCGTTATTGCAGTGGTCTTGGCTGACGACTCTGCCGCTGGATCTGGCCGAGCGAAGCCGGCGGCCGTCGCTGACGGCCGGCAATGGCCAGTTCCTGCTGGTCGACGCCGCCAGTTACCGCAGAACGGGGGGGCACGCCTCGGTAGCCGACGAAGTGATCGAGGATGTCGCGCTTGTGCGCGCGATAAAGGCGACCGGCGGGACCGGCGGAATGGTAGATGGCACGGACTTGGCCCGCTGCCGGATGTACAACGGGAACCGCGAGCTCATCGCCGGCTACACCAAGAGCCTGTGGGCGGCATTCGGCTCGCCCACCGGCGCCGTCGCCGCACTGGCAATGTTGGGCGTGGCCTACCTGCTGCCACCGGCTGCGCTCCTGCTCGGACCAGGCCGGCACACCCGGGCGGTCGGTGGGATCGGGTACGCCGCAGCGGTCACCGGCCGCATTCTGGTGGCCAGACGGACCCGGCAACGTGTGCTCCCTGACGTCCTGCTGCAGCCGGCCAGCATCGCCGCGTTGGCGGGTCTGACGGTTGAATCATTCCGACGACGACGACGAGGCGAGCTGCGGTGGCGGGGGCGGCAGATCCCGTAGGGCACCGACGACTAGCCGAGGTCCCCATCCAACGGTCGCGGCGCGGCAGGGTAGAGCGGCTGCCGGCCGGCCACCGCAGCCCAGAGTCGGGTGCCGTACTCGAAGTGCCACCATTCCCGGGCCAGCACCACGAAACCAGCCGCGGACATGGTCGCGTAGAGCAACCGACGCAGGTCGCGGGCTTGCCTGGCCGCCGCATCGGGCGCGGCATCGGGTGGCTCCAGCGACGCGGTGAAGGCGCGGACGTCGAACTCATCGAACCCCGTGCCCATCGCCAGCGGACGGTTTCGCCAGGTCAGCGTCAGATCGACGGTGCCGCCGGTGGTGTGCGGCGTCGGGGTCGCCGGATCCGGTGAGGGGCGGCTCACGAACCCCGGCGGTAGGCCAGGTCGGCTGTAGGCCAGTCGATAGAGCTCCTGTTGTAGCAGCGGATCTCGCCAGCCGTCGAACACCGAGAGTCCCCAGTCGGGCGGCAGTGACTCAGCGGCCAGCACGAGCCGGTCGGCGGTGCCGCGTCGCAACCACAACTGTCCGACCGACGCAGCCAGGCCCATGTGCCAGTAACTCCCGATGGTCCTGATCCGGGGATGGCGCACGACGACGAGCGGCTCGGCCCGACCGGCAGCGTCCGCAGTTACCCGCGGCAGCGGCTCCGCACCAGACCCTTCCGGGTCCAGCAGCGCCGGCAACCGGGGGCAGGCCGGTACCTGCAGTTCGTGCGGCGGAGACTGACAGCACCAGTCGAAGTCGGACATCCCCCCATCGTCGTCTATCGGG
>JAUPKM010000431.1 GCA_030837445.1 Actinomycetota bacterium | reverse complement strand
GGCCGCCACCGTCGCCAATTGGTCCGCCAGCGCACCGGCGTCGTCGGCGTCAACAAACTGCCGAAACCGCGCGACCTGCTCCGGCGTGGATACGTACCAGCCCCCGGCCACCATCAAGCCGGCAGCGGAAAGCTGCAGGTACCAACCGAGGCCGTTGCGGTACTCGGTGAACATCCCCTGGTGGTCCTTGTAGGGACTCTTGTCTCGACTGAAGCGGACATCGCGATAGGGCCGATAGAGGTGAGGCGGCCCGAACTCGGCCGCCAACTCCTCGCCCAGTGCAGCGAGCGGCTCTCGGATATCGCGCAGGTAGTCATCTTTGTGCGCGGTCCACCAACTCTTCGTCGGGTCCGCCGCGAGCGCGTCGTAGAACTCGAACGCCTCCGCTGGAAAGCCGATGAAATTCCCGGCCGTCACTGCTGTCCCGACCCAGCCCGGTGATCGGCAAGAAGTTGGACGAACAACGCCTCCGCCAGGGCGGCATCGCGGAGTTCGCCTAGGTCCACACTCTCGTCGGGAGCGTGAATAGCGGCAGCCAGATCCTGCGCCCCGACCAGCAGGATCGTGGCGTCGGGCGACACCTCGGTCAGCACCGACACCAACGGGATACTGCCGCCGGAGCCGATCTCCACCGTCTCCCTGCCGTAGGCAGATCGCATCGCGGCAGCCATGGTCGTGTAGATCGACCCGGAGGTATCCGCCAGGTAGCCATTCCCGGTGACGCCAGCCTCCACCTCGACCTGCACACCCCAGGGCGCCTGCGCGATCAGGTAGGCGGTCAGTGTCTGCTGCGCCTCCTTCGGATCCATCCCCGGCGGTACCCGCAGCGAGACCTTGGCACGAGCCCGCGGCACGACTGCGTTGATGGCACCGTCAACCGCTGGTGCATCGATCCCAACCACGCTGGCCACCGGCCGGCTGTACAACCGGGAGGCGATACTTCCGGTCCCGGTCAGCGGCTGGCCGGCGAGTATCCCGGCCTGGTCGCGAAACAGCCGCTCGTCGACGTCCGCACCGGGCCAGTCGTTGCCACTGACACCGGGTATCGAGGTGTCGCCGGCACGGTCACGCAGGGTCGCCAGCAGCGTGATCAGCGCCATCAGAGCATCCGGGGCAGGTCCGCCGAACATGCCCGAGTGGACCGGATCGGCAAGCGTCGCCACGCTGACGGTGACCATCGCCCTCCCGCGCAGCGCGCTGGTGAAGGAGGGCACCCCGACCTCGATATTGCCGGTGTCGGCGATGATGATCGCGTCGGCGGCGAACATCTCCGGGTGCTGCCGCGGGAAGTCCTCGAACGACCCGCCGTACTCCTCATCACCTTCGATGATGACGCGCACAGTGCAGGGTGGATGGCCGTCGAAGGCGCGGAGGACGGCCGCGTGCAGCACGACGCCGCTCTTGTCGTCGGCAGCCCCCCGGCCGTACAGCCGGCCGTCGCGCACCGAGGGCTCGAACGGCGGCGAGGTCCAGGCGGCAAGGTCGCCGGCAGGCTGCACGTCGTAGTGGGCATAGAGCAGCACCGTCGGCGAACCGACCGGTCCTGGCGCTTCGGCGTAGACCGCCGGTGGATTGTCGCCGTTATCGATGATGTCGACCCGGGCGCAACCAGCGTCCCGCAGGATCGCGGCCACCCGTTGGGCGACCCGCTCGATCTCGGCCGGCGGGAATCCTGGGAAGGCACACCCGGGGATGCGTACCAACGACTCCAGTTCGGCCTGCGTCTGTGTCATCCCGGTCGAAATCCGCGCCCGCAATCGGGCGCTCACCGCAGCTTCGGATTCACCGTTCGGCACGCTCGTCGTCATGGCACGGGAGCCTATTCCGCGGGAGCCCATGATGGGCGGCCGCGGGTGAGGAACGCGGTCATCCCGTCCTTCGCCTCCGCGGAGGCGAAGATCTCGGCCGACAGGTCCGACGTCCAGGCGAACGCATCCGCCCGCGACATGGTGGGCACCTGCCGCAGCAGCTTCTTGGTCGCCGCCAGCGCGGCCGGACCGCCCAGGCGCAACTGGCCGACCAGTTCGGCCACTGCCTCGTCGAGAGCCTCGGCGGGAACCACTCGATTCACGAGACCGGCCTGCGCCACCCGAGCGGCGAGTACTCGTTCACCGGTGAGTAACAGCTCGTAGCCATCCGAACGATGCATCTTGTCCAGACACACCACGCTGATCACCGCCGGGGCAACCCCCACCCGGACTTCGGAGAAGGCGAACTTGGCAGTGTCGATCGCCACCGCAAGGTCGCAGGCCGCCACCAAGCCGTTGCCGCCACCGGCGACATGACCCTGCACCCGGGCGATCGTCGGCTTGGGGTGGTCCAGCAGGTCGACCAACAACTCGGCCAGCGCCCGCGGTCCGGAACCGGCGAAGGATGCCGCGTCACCACCGGTGGCACCGGACAGGTCGGCGCCCGCGCAGAACGTGTTCCCCGCGCCGGTGAGCACGATTACCCGGACGGCATCGTCGGCCGCCGCCGCGGCGAGCGCCTCCCGCATCCCGAGGATGGAGGTCGCATCCAACACGTTCCGGCGCTCCGGGCTGTTGATCGTGATCGTCGCCACCCCGGCGGCGACCTCGTAGTGGATCGGGCTCGCGCCGGTCTGCGCCTGCTCTTCGGTCATTTCCGTCCCATCCCTTCCAGCATCGACAGCACCCGCAGCATGACCTCGTCGGCGCCGCCGCCGATGGACGTCAGCCGGGCATCACGGTAGTAGCGGGCGGGCCACATCTCTTCGGCGTAACCCATCCCGCCGTGGAACTGCACGCAGGTATCAGCCACCTCCCGCTGCAATCGGCCACATTTGAGTTTCGCCACGGTCGCCTCCCGGGTGACGTTCTCGCCTTCTGCGGCTCGGAACGCGGCCACCCGACAGTAGGTCTGCACCAGATCAACGTCGGCGTACAACTCCGCGAGCCGATATTGCAGCGCCTGGTTCGCCAGCAGCGGCTTACCGAATGCGGTGCGCTCCTGCAGGTACTCCTTGGTGCGGTCCAGTGCCCGGCGCGCCGAGGCGACCGACATGAAGGCACCGATCAGTCGCTCATCCTGGAACTGCGCCATCTGCTGCTGGAATCCCCGCCCGATCTCCCCGATGGTGTTGGCCTTTTGCACCCGCACCTCGTCGAACACCAACTCGGCGGTGTCCGACGAGCGGTTGCCCATCTTGTCGATCTTGCGCCCGACCGAGAAGCCCGGCGTCGCGGTCGGCACCACAATCAGCGACATCCCCTGGAAACCGCCCTCGTCGGAGGTGCGCGCCAGCAGGCACAGCCAGTCTGCCTGGGTGCCGTTGGTGATCCACATCTTGCGTCCGGTGATCAACCAGTCGTCACCGTCGGACACTGCCCGGGTCCGGATACCGGCAACGTCGGATCCGGCATCGGTCTCGGACACCGCGATCGCCGCCACCTGCTCGCCGCGCAGGGCGGGGGCAAGGTACTTCTGCTTGAGTTCCTCGGTGCCGAACTTATAGAGGGCAGGGGTGGCCATCCCGACCTGCACCGCGATCGACAGCGGTACCCCGGCACAGTCGGCCCGACCGAGTTCCTCACCCAGCACCAGCGTGAAGGTCGCGTCGGCACCCTGACCGTCGTAGGCCGGATCGACCTCCAGTCCGAATGCTCCTAGTTGTGCCAGTTTCGGAAACAGTTCGTGCGCCGGGAAGATCCCGGCCGCCTCCCACTCGTCGCAGTGGGGGTTGATCTCGTTCTCGACGAATCCGCGGATAGTGGCGCGGAACGCGTCGTGTTCTGGCGTGAACTGCATCGGCATGACTCCTGTGGTTGAGCGGATCGGCGGACGGGTTGGGGCGTCGGGCGTCGGCTAAGACTGGGGCGGCGGTTGGCCATCAGGGGTCAACCCAAGGGCGCGCAACCACAGCAGGGTCAGGGTATTGCTGACCTCGGCGACATCGAAGTCTCTGTTGTGCCGCGCGTAGCCTTCAACCATCGCCGACAGGGCGGGCGCGGCGACCTCGGCGTCGATTTCCAACGGCACCAACCCGCGACTCTGCAATCGGCGGATACCGTCGGCGACCCGCTGCACGTGCCGCTCCCGGAAGTCGGACAGCAGATCGTCGAACGAGGTGTCCGAGGTGCCGACCTGCTCGACCACCTGCAGCAGCCGGGCGTGTTCGGCGTAGACGCGTAGGTACCGCTCGTTCGCCGCTGCGATCCTGCCCGCAGTGTCAGCAGCCTCGATACCGCGCAGGTAGCCGGCGATATCCGCCAGCAGAT
>JAUPKM010000430.1 GCA_030837445.1 Actinomycetota bacterium | reverse complement strand
TTGCCGATCGGCAGCGGCACGTACACCGCCGGCAATCCCACCGCACTCAATTCTGCCACCGTCATCGCGCCCGCCCGGCAGACGGCCAGATCGGCTGCCGCATAGGCCAGGTCCATCCGATCGAGGTAGTCGACGGTGACGTATTGAGGTAGGTCCGCGGGTGGGCGTTGATCGGCGTTCTTCCCGCCGACCGCGTGCAGCACGCTCGCCCCGGACGCCACTATCTCGCTGGCCGAACCCACGATCGCGTCATTGATTCGGCGGGCGCCCTGGGAGCCTCCGAAGACCAACAACACCGGCCGATCCGGGTCTAGCCCAAACATTGCCCGCGCCCCCGGTCGCGCCGGCTCCCGGTCGAGATCGACGATCGCTCGCCTCAGCGGCAGACCGATCCGCAGGGCCGCAGGCAGCGACCCGGCGTGGGTCTCCGCGCGAAAACTCGTGAATCGAGCCCCCACCCGATTGGCCAGGCCCGCCTTCGCGTTCGCTTCATGGACGACGATCGGCACTCGGCCACGAGCGGCCAGGTAGGCCGGTAGTGCCGCGTAGCCACCGAAGCCGACGACGACGTCGGCCTGGAACTCGTCGATGATCCCCCGAGCCGCGTGGACTGCCTTCCGCAACCTCGTCGGCAACGACAGCAGTGCCCTTCCCGGCCGCCGCGGGAACGGTACTGCGGGCACCAGCGCCAACTCATAACCACGACTCGGAACGAGTTCTGACTCCAACCCCTTCGGGGTGCCCAACGCGAGCACCTGCGTGCTCGGATCCATCGCGAGCAATGCATCGGCAGTGTTAAGGGCGGGCTCGATATGACCGGCGGTCCCACCACCGGCGACGATCACGCGCATCCGTGGATCAGCCCCGCCGCACGACAGCGGTACCCGCGCCAGCAGCGCTGTTGGCCCCGGCCGACGAATCCGCGCGGTTGCGGCGCCGCTTGGTGCGCCGAGAGTTGACCCGACGCTGCCGCAGCAGCGCTGCGGCAGCAGGTTGCTGACGTGCGAACGCGAGCAGGACCCCAAGCGCGCACAGCACCAACACCAGCGACGAGCCCCCGTAGGACACCAGCGGCAACGGCACACCAGTGATGGGCAGAGCCCCGATCACCGCCCCGATATTGATGACGGCCTGTGTCACGATCCAGGCGACGATGCCCATCGTGACGAGCCGCACGAAGAGTTCGTCGGTCCGGCGAGCGATTCGCACTGCGACCAATCCGATCAGGCCGAACAGTCCCAGTACCGAAAGCGTCCCCATCAGGCCAAGTTCCTCGCCGATGATGGCGAAGATGAAGTCATTGTGGGCTTCCGGCAATGCGCCCCACTTCTCCCGACTGGCACCGAGACCGACCCCCCACCAGCCACCCGTCGCGAGCGCCATCTGTCCATGGATGATCTGCCAACCGGCGCCGGTCGGATCACTCTCCGGATCCAGCCAGGTCTGGAATCGCTGCATCCGGTAGCCCTCGGTCAGCGACATGAACACGATAACGGCCAGGGCGAAACCGCCGAGCACACCGAACAGACGAAGCGGGACACCTGCGATCAGCAGCATCATGGCAATGATCGGCATGAAGACCAAGGCGGTGCCGACATCGCCCTCCATCAGCACCAGAAACACCATCAACATTGCCACCGGCAACATCGGCAGTGTCAGTTCCTTCCAGTCGTCGAGTCGGTCCTGCCGCTGAGTCAGGATTCGGGCGCACCACAGGATCAGCGCAAGTTTGCCGATCTCGCTGGGTTGCAGACTGAACCCACCGGGCAGCCCGATCCAGTTCTGCTGTCCGTTGACGTTGATCCCGATACCCGGGATGAGCACGATCACCAACAGCAGGAAAGCGGCCGCCAACGCCAGCGGGGCGATCCGGTAGAAAAAGGCAACCGGACGACGCGACAACCACAACATCAGCGGCAGTCCCAGCGCGGCGAACATCGCCTGCTTTTCGAATTGGCTGAAACTCGACCCGCCCTTGGCGAAGGATTCGACGCTGGAAGCGCTCAGCACCATCGCCAACCCCAGCCCCAGCAGCGCCAGCGTCGCGGCCAGCAGCAGGGTGTAGTCCGCCAGCGGATGATCGAAGAAGGACAACCGGTGCCCGGCTGGATGTCGGCTCGTGTGCGGGTGGGACACGGACTAGCCCTCCAACGCAGCCACCGCGGTGGCGAAGGAATCGCCCCGTTCGGCGAAGTCGACGTACATGTCCCGAGACGCGCAGCCGGGAGCGAGTAGCACCGTGTCGCCTGGCTGCGCCAACTCCGCAGCAGCGGCCACCACGAGCGTCATCGCATCAGTGTCCGATGAATCGACCTCGACCACCGGTACCTCGGGGGCGTGTCGCGCAAGCGCTTGCCGGATATCTGCCCGATCGACCCCCAACAGCACTGCCGCCCGGATCCGGTCCCTGGTGGCAATCACGAGTTCGTCGAAATTCTGACCCTTGCCCTGCCCGCCCGCGACCCACACCACGGATTCATAGGCTCGCAACGAGGTCAGCGCGGCATGCCAATTGGTCGCCTTCGAATCATCCACGTAGCTGACGCCGGCCACCACACCGACGTCGGTGATCCGATGGGCGGCAGGTGTGAACGACCGCAACCCCCGCCGCACCGCCCACGGTGGCACGCCGTGGGCCCGGGCCAGGGCGGCCGCCGCCAACGCGTTGCCGACCTGGTGCGGGGCCTGCGGTGCAACATCGGACACCTTTGCCAGCTCTTGGGCGTGAGAGGTCCTATTGGTGATGAAGGCCCGGTCCACCAGCAGATCGTCGACGACCCCGAGCATCCCCGGGGCGGGTATGCCGAGCGTGAAACCCACCGCCAGGCAGCCAGGTTGGACCTCCGCCTGCCGCACCAGCTGCTCAGTCACCGGTTCGTCGACGTTGTAGACGCACGCCACCTCGGTGCGTTGGTAGGCGCTCGCCTTTGCGGCGACATAACTGTCGTAGGAGCCGAAATAGTCGACATGGTCCGGGGCGACGTTGAGGCAGACTGCGGCCTGTGGCGACACCGAGGAGACGAACGGAAGATGCGGTGCCCCGACTTCGACGGCCAACACCTGGTACGGCTGCTCCGCGACAACGGCGTCGATCAGGCTGACTCCGATATTGCCGACGGCGGTCGCCCGCAGGCCGGCGGCAGTCAGCATCGACGCAAGCATCAGGGTGGTCGTCGTCTTGCCGTTGGTTCCTGTGACGTAAAGCCACGGCGCCGGATTCACCGCCGGTCGTAGTCGCCAGGCAAGCTCGAACTCACCCCAGACCGCCATCCCCCGTTCCCGGGCTGCCGAGATCCAGTGAGAGTCCAACGGGATTCCGGTCGAGACCACCAACACGTCCCCAACCGGCAGCTGCGCCGCGCCCCCGAGGCGGACGTCCGCGCCCAGCAACTCCAGCACCCGACCACGTTCGGCCTGCTTGGCGCCGTCGCTGTCGTCCACCACGCTCACCTGTCCACCGCGCCGGAGTAGGGCGTCGGCGCCAGAGAAGCCGGCGAGTCCGAGACCGGCGATCACCACTCGCAGCTCCTGCGGGGGCGGTCCGCCCGGAGCGTTCACGTCCGCACCCACTCGGCGTAGAACAGGGCGATCCCAGTGCCCACGAAGAGGCACTGCATGATCCAGAACCGAACGACAATGGTGATCTCGCCCCAGCCCTTGAGCTCAAAGTGGTGATGCAGCGGCGCCATCCGAAACACCCGTTTGCCGGTGAACTTGAACGAGCCGACCTGCAGGATCACCGACACCGTGGTGAGCAGGAAGATCCCCCCAAGGAAGATGAGCAGCAACTCGGTTCGGGTCATGATGGCCAACGCGGCGATCGCACCGCCGATCGCCAGCGACCCGGTGTCGCCCATAAATATCTGTGCCGGCGAGGTATTCCACCAGAGGAATCCCAGACAGGCCCCCGCGAAGGCCGCGGCGAAAACCGCCAGATCGAGCGGGTCGCGCACCTCATAACAGCGGGTGAATCGGGAGAACGAGCAGTTCTGGCCGTACTGCCACACGCCCAGCAGAGCGAATGCACCAAACGTCGCGATCGCGCTACCGGCGGCCAACCCGTCGAGACCATCGGTCAGGTTGACCGCATTCGTGGTGGCGGTGACCAGCAGCCACAGCCAGATGATCGCCAGCACTGTCGGTAACAGGATCGGCGTATCCCTGATGAAGGAGATTGCGTCCGATGCTGGCGTCCGACCGTACTCGTCCGGAAACTGCAGCGCCAGCACCGCGAATGACAAGCCGATGAAAGCCTGCCCGAGGAGTTTGGTTCGTGCTCGCACTCCGGTGCTGCGTTGTTTGAAGATCTTCAGGTAGTCGTCGGCCATTCCGACCATGCCCAGACCAACGGCCAGGTAGAGCGCCAGCAGACCAGAGACCGTCGGCGGCCGCCAGGCGACGAGATGGGCGATGGCGTAGCCCAGCACCACCCCGATCAGGATTGCCAGCCCCCCCATCGACGGGGTGCCCTTCTTACCCTGGTGCTCCGGGTAGTTGATGTCGTCGGTGGATACCCGAATTGCTTGGGAGTAGCCGTGCTTGCGCAGAATCCGGATCAGGTAGGGGGTGCCGAACAGACCGACCAGCAGCGCCAGCCCTGCCGCCATGATGACTTGGACCACTACCGGTCACCGCCCACCAAGACGGCCTCAGCGATCCGCTCCAGGCCGCCGGCCCTGGAGGCCTTGACGAGCACAACATCGCCGGGACGCAGCTGTTCGGCGAGTAGACCGATCGCGCTATCGACGTCCGGCACCCAGGCTGACTCCTCACCCCAGGAACCCTCATGGGCTGCTCCCATGTGAATGGGTCGGGCTCCTTCACCTACTGCCAGCAGCCGGGCGATGTCCAGCCTGACCGCGAGTCGTCCCAACCGGTCGTGCTCGTCCCGGGAACCGTCGCCGAGCTCCAGCATCTCACCCAGCACGGCCCACCGGGTTCCTGCACAGTCCATCGCAGCCAAAGCCTTCAGAGCTGCTCGCATCGACTCAGGGTTGGCGTTGTAGGCGTCATTCACCACTGTCACACCTGCCGGGCTGCGGGCGATCTCCATTCGCCAGCGACTGCGCGGCTCGGCCACAGTCAGCTGGGCCGCGACAAAGTCCAGCGGCATCCCAACCGCGAGGGCAGCGGCGGCCGCCGCGGCGGCGTTGATCGCCGAGTGTTCCCCTGGGAACTGCAGCCCGAGATCGGCCTGCTGACCGCCGGAGGTCAGTCGGAAGTTCGGGCGGGCCAGCGCATCCAACGTGACGTTCGAGATTCGAGTGTCGGCCGCGGCTGATTCTCCGAACGTGGACACTCGGGCGCCGACATCAGCGGCCGTCGCGGCCATCGCGGCCGTCACCGGGTCATCTGCGTTCAGGACAGCGGTACCACCGGTGGAGAGGGCGGCGACAATCTCCGACTTGGCCAGTGCGATCTCGGACTGATCCCGGTACTGCCCGACATGGGCCGATCCGACGTTGAGCACAACCGCCACGTCCGGCGGCGCGATCTGACAGAGGTAGGCGATGTGGCCAAGCCCACGGGCACCCATCTCCAGCACCAGGAACCGGCTTGATTCGTCCGCCCGCAGCACCGTCAGCGGCAGCCCGAGCTCGTTGTTGGCCGATCCGGCCGGCGCCACCGTCGGTCCGTATCCAGCCAGCACTTGGGCAAGCATGTCCTTGCAGGAGGTTTTGCCGCTCGAACCGGTGATCGCCACAACTGTCAGCTCTGGCAATCTGTCGAGGACCGCCCGCGCCAGTCTGCCGACAGCCTCCGTCGCGTCGGCGACCACCACGGTCGGCACGTCCAACTCCCGCTCGGCAAGCACAGCGCCCGCACCGGCCTCGACCGCCGCTCGACCATGGTCGTGACCGTCGTGGTGCTCCCCCGAGATCGCTACGAACAGGTCACCGGGTGCGACAGTCCGCGAGTCCGTGGTGATCCCGGTCAACTGGGCCTCCGCCGGTCCTCGCAGCCGCCCACCGGTGATCATCGCCACCTCGGCCAACGACAACGTGATCATCGGCCAGCCTCCGCCAGCGCCCGGCCAAGCAGCACCCGGTCATCGAACGGATGCACCTCACCTGCGATCTCCTGGCCTTGTTCGTGCCCCTTCCCGAGCACCAGCACGACGTCACCGGGCTGCGCCCAGTTGACCGCCCCTTCGATGGCTGCTCGGCGATCGCCGATGACCTCCACCGTGGCTCGCTCCAGTTGCGGCACCGACATCGCTCCCTGCGCAATCGCCATTCGGATCAGATTGGGGTCCTCTGATCGAGGATTGTCGTCGGTTATCACCAGGAAATCCGCGAGGCGCGCGGCGACCTCTCCCATTATCGGTCGCTTGGCCACATCTCGATCGCCGCCACAGCCTAGAACCACGATCACCCGCCCGGTGGTATCCGACAGCGCCGCGATCGCGCGTCCGACGGCGTCCGGGGTATGGGCGTAGTCCACAATCCCCAATACGCTGCCCGGGGCGGGCACGCGCTCCATTCTGCCCGGCACCCCGGCACACTGGGCGACGGCCGCAATCGCGGTGCCGGGCGCCACCCCACACGCAACCGCGGTCGCGATCGCCCCGACCGCGTTGGCGACATTGAACGAACCCGGCAGCGACACCTCCGCGGGCCAGTTCGCCGTCTCGTTCTCCGTCTCGTGGTTGAGCTGGAACTCGCTTCCCGCAGCAGTGGCCCTGATGTCCGCGGCAGCCCAATCTGCCGTGCCGGTTCCGATCCGGTACGTCTCGGTGGGTAGCACCGCGGCCGTGTCGGCCGCCAGTTGCTGCCCCCATTCATCGTCCACACAGATGACTGCGCGCCGCGCCCGGTGCGGGGTGAACAACGATGCTTTGACCTCGAAGTAGTCGGTCATCTGGCCGTGGAAGTCCAGGTGATCCTGGCTGAGGTTCGTGAAGACCACGACATCAAAGGTGAGCCCGTTGACCCGCCCGAAAGCAAGCGCGTGCGAGGACACCTCCATCACCACCGCGGTCACGGCACGATCCCGCATGATTCCCAGCAGGGAGTGAACCTCCGGGGCTTCCGGGGTGGTCCGTTTGGATGCCACCGGCTCCCCTGCTATCAAGTGCCCGGTCGTGCCCAGCAGCCCGGTCGTGTGCCCGGCGGCCCGCAGCGCGGCCTCCACCAGGAAGCTCATGGTCGTCTTTCCGTTGGTGCCGGTGATCCCGATCAGCAGTAACTCATCCCCCGGTCGTTGGTACGCCCGGGCCGCCAGTTCCCCCACCAATTCCCGCGGCTCAGCCACCACGACGATCGGTACCGTTGCAGGCTGCGACGAGGACGCGATCAGTTCGGCGCCAACTGCGTCGGTGACCACCGCCACCGCACCCGCCGCAATCACCGAGGCGGTGAACTTGGCTCCGTGCACATTGGCTCCGGCTGCGGCCAGGTAGATGTCCCCGGGACGGACCAACCTGGAGTCCATCGCAACACCGGTGACCTCGATTCGCGCCCAGGTCGGGTCGGCCTCGGCCAGACCTGACAGTACTGCGGCCAGCGGTTGTGGGCGTGGTCGCGGACGGTCAGTGGGCTGTATCGGCATGTGGCTACTCGATCGTTGGAGGGTCGTTACTGGCTGGCGCCGCCCGCGTAGATCGGCAGGTCAGGTGGCGGCGTGCCCGACGGCGGGATCCGCAGAGTCTGCAGGGCCGTGGTCATCACCTCCTTGAACACGGGCGCCCCCAACGCCCCGCCATAGTGACCGTTTTGCGGATCCTGCAACACGACGACGGCCACGAGTTGCGGGTCGTCAGCCGGCGCTACTCCGATGAAGCTCGCCGTGTACCCCTTGTAGCAGCCGCAACTGTCGTCGATCCGATTGGCGGTACCAGTCTTGCCTGCGATCCGATAGCCAGGAATGGCCGCCATCGGCGCGGTCCCGTTCTTGCTGACCACTTCCTCCATCATCTTCATCACTTCGGCGGCGGTTCCCGGTTCCACCACTTGGGCAGTCGTGGGCTTCTTCGCAGGCGTCGCGTGGCCTTCGGCATCGATATAGGAGTCGATCAGCTGTGGCGTGATCCGGACGCCACCGTTACCCAACGTCTGGTACACCGACGCCGCCTGCAACGCGCTCATCGACAGACCCTGGCCGAAGGCGATGGTGGGGAAGCTGGAGTCCGACCAATCCTTCACCGGCGGAACGTAGCCCGTCCCCTCCCCCGGGAAACCGAGCCCGCTGCGTTCGCCGACGCCGAATCGCTTGAGGTATTCGTAGAGCTTGTCCTTCCCAATCAGCTCCGCCGCCTGAATGGTGCCGGTGTTGCTGGACTTGGCCAGGACGCCGGCCAGTGTCAACTCCCAGGTGGGAGGTTGATCGTGATCGCTGAAACTGCGCCCGGAGCGGGTGATGGTGTCGGGAACGTTGAAGGTGGTGCCGGCGTTGGCCTTTCCCTCGTTGATCACGGCCGCCATTGTCATCACCTTGCTGGTCGACCCCGGCTCAAATGCCTCCACCACGGACCGATTCTGCTGGTCTGCCGC
>JAUPKM010000429.1 GCA_030837445.1 Actinomycetota bacterium | reverse complement strand
CCTGAAAATCCCTAACCGATCCCTAACTAGGGACTGTCAAGGACTGTAAGACGCTGACCGCACTTGTCACGACTGGCTGGTTCCGGGCGAGAACGTGTCAGCATCCGACAGCCTGATACGCCGTCGACCACAATCTTGGGAGACCTGGGGGTCAAGGGGTCGCAGGTTCAAATCCTGTCAGCCCGACAAGGAAAACAGCAGGTCAGAACTGGTTGTCCGCGACCAGGGGTATCGGCCCTTCCGATTGGTGCCCGTACGGTTGCCTGTTTTGATGAGTGATGGTCCCCCTATTTGACACTGGGGGAGAGGGCCCCGGTCGTCGAGCGCTGCGAGTCCGGCAGGTCGTGGGAGCGAAACGTAGGAATCGTCGCCTGGTGGCCCAGGATGGCGACCGCAGCGATCAGTCGAGGGGGCCGGTGTCTCGCTCGGCTATCAGGGACCACCCGCAGTCACCGCACTGCGCGGCTCTCCACCGCTCTCCAGCCGCAGGGACGCAGCAACCGCCGAGAGCGACTTCGCCTCGTCGGGCCGCTGCCGCCAGCGCATTGTCGGGGTATCCGTAGACAACCCAGACCAGCCGACCGCCGCACTCCGGGCAGTTCCGCTCCTGTGTCGAGTTCATCACCGCCTCCCAATTTGAGGGTAAGTCGGACCCCCGACAGCTTCGGTGCGATGGCGCTGACCCATTTCGATCCCAGGATCAGGCTTGACGTGTACGTTTTCGCGACTCCGAAGCGGCTAGTCCGCCATGGCTCAGACTGCGGAAGCGACGGAAAAGGCCAGGGGATCCTTGTCTGGGGTCACGGGAAGAGTTCGATCACGCAGTGGGGCCCAACCGCTCGAGTGAGTCGGGCGTCGGCGGTTAGAAGGGTCGCGTCTAGGGCTTCGGCAAGGGCCACATACGCGCGGTCGTAGACGGTGACGTTCCCGCGTAGTTGCCAGCATCGGGGCAGAAACTGCCGGTGGGGCGCGATATCCATTGGCAGGTCCATCAAGTCAGTCAGTCCCAGGCCCGCTCTCCTGTCGTCCATCGCGCCGGCCGCGACTTGGCGACGGAGGACTGATGCCACTTCTAGGTAGATCAGGTCCGGGGCCCACAAGTGATGTCCCGCGATTCGTTGGCGAGCGAGGTCCCCGGTCTCAGAGTCGTCGCCGAGGGCGACTGCCAGCACGCTGGCGTCAATGACGAGCACGGTCATCGCGCACGGTCTGCACCGCTGCTTCCGTCGGGATTGATCCGCCAGACCTTCCGCCCGCCCGGGCCAGCACTTCGTCAAGCGTTGGGCGGGAGGTCTCTTCAATCAGCCAGTTGCGCAGATACTCCTGCAACGACTGGTGGTTGCGGGCGGCCCGTTCCCTGAGGACAGCGTGAGTTTCCTCGGGTACGTCTTTGATCTGCACGCTGGTCATGCATCCATTATGGCGCCAACGGCGCCGAAATGGGAGTGCACATGGCGGGGTTCCGGCGCCGGGCACTCACGAAGTAGTGGCTCCGTGGCCCGCCGACCGGCTGGCCCGGCATTGCACCAAGAGCGCGAGCTAACGTGTGCAACGTTCACGAGAGGCGCAGCGACGTCAGGGGTGCAGGACCCAAGGAGGAGAGCCGGATGAAGTTCGTCGCCGTTGTCACCCGCACGCTTCGGGAGGGGAAGACCTACGACGATTACCGCCGTGCCTGGTTCCACAGCAACGGTTTCGGGGTCCCAACGCAGATGTACACGGTCGTCAATGCCTTCAACCCGCGAGAGATCATCTCGATCGGCATCATCGACACGGAAGTCGACCAGTTGAGCGGATTGCTCGCGATCGATGTCGAGGACCGGTTGGCGAATCCGCTCGATGAGGTGATCGAAGAGGCGATCGTCAGGACGTTCGGAGTGGTCGCCGCGGTTGACGACTTCTCCGCCGCCGGTGCCCTCGACTACGTCGAGCCCAGCGTGGACGGGGTCGCGGCCGATCCGGCCGAACTTCCGGATACGCTCGCGGCCATCGCCGCCATGGTCAGTCAGGCGAGCGATGACCGCGACCGAGCCAAGCCGTCGGCGAGGGAGTAGGGCCCCAACTCTCCGCGGCAACCAGGCATCGGCCTGTCAAGCGCAAGAGTCCGGAGGTCGACGCTCCTACGCTGCTACTTCGTCGCCGCGCCGCCTACCGCGGCCAGGCCGGCGAGATCGCCGTTCCCCCAGCGGGCATCAGGGACGTCGATGGTGGAGTCCATGATCTGGCCGACGCTGGGCAACCCTGCCTGGCTGCTGCCGTCGGGCAGCGTCCTGGTCTGATCGGGGTGGGTCAGACCGATGGCATGGCCCAGTTCGTGCATGTAGAGGGCCTGGATTTTCCACGCCGGGACCCCGGTTAGGGTGCCCGCGTCAATGGCGACGTAGCCGTCGGTGATCTTGGCGCCGTGGCCATCGTTGGCCCAGTCGAAACCGCCGACGCCGGCCTCGTTCGGCTTGCCACCGTTTGCCAGCACTGTGCGGTCGTAGAAGATGTCGGTGTACCCCTTCGCGAGTTCACCGGGCAGTAGTTGCACCCGTCCGTCTACGCGCACCCAGGAGCCGTCCGGGTTCTTCTTGATCGCGCCGGGCTTCGTGAAGGTGACGCTGAGCCCGCCCGGGAAGGCAGGGTCGCCGTGCCCCTGACCGGCGGCCGGATTGTGTGGGGCGAACTTCGACGAGCTGGGTTCGGGCTGCACTTGCAGGTCAGGTCCGCCGCCGTTCTTGATGGCCTGCGCGGCCGCCTGGATGCGGATCAGCTCGTCGGCGCATCCCTGGCTGTCCAGCGCCGGGCAGTTCACCCGCACCGGGACCACTGACCGGGGCGTCCACCGAATCGGATCCGCAGCGGGTGCAGCCCAAGCTGCTGGGACCGTCGGGCGCCACCAGGACGGGGAACCCAGATTGTCCGGACCCGTCGAGGCGGGCTTTCCGACGTAGGGCGGAACGACAATCACCGGGCTGACAGAGGGCGGAACTTCGTGGTGGTTCGGCAGTGTGGCGTCGACAGTGACCTCGGCGCGGCCGCCGCCGCTGTCGATGTTGCTCTCCAGCACCCCCACGCACGCGTTCGCCTCGAGGTTCAGCACCTGGAGCTTCTGGTCGACGATTCCGGCGACGGTCCATTCGTGGGCCAGCTTGGCTTCGTCGAGGAGTTCGTGCAGGGCCGTGACCCGTTGAATCAGTATTTGGTTGTTGCCGCTGGCCTGGGTCAGCTTGTCGTTCACGCAGTTCAGCATGATGATGTCCTTCTGACTCCTGGCAAGGTCGGCTCTCACCCGGATGCTCTCCAGTACTTTGGCGGCCCGAGCCATGTACGCCTTTGCATCGGCAATTTGTGTAGGTGTCGCGCCAGCAACTGCTGCGACAGCAGCCGAGTT
>JAUPKM010000428.1 GCA_030837445.1 Actinomycetota bacterium | reverse complement strand
CTGGATCCGACAGCAGGTGACAGGAGCGGTGGCATCCACCACCTGCGCATCCCCGACTTCCTGCTTCTGGAGGCGTACTAGGAGTACGTCCCGTGCGGCACCGGCCCCGAAGACGGGTGCCGAGCGGTCGGTGACGGCAGCCCGTTGGACCCATAACCCAGAGACCGCAGGTGCAGATCCTTCGTCTTTCGATTGATAGGTGAGTCAGGATTTGGGAGGAGGCAGCGCAGGTCTCAGCACGCACAAGATCAGTCCCACAGGTGGGACTGCCATATTGGGGACTTCCATCCGTGGGACTCCCAAATATGGAAGTCCCGTCCGTGGGGCTTCCATCAGTGAAGGTCCCAGGGGGAGACGGGAAAGGGAACCGATGACGGGTCGTAGATCTTTTGTCGGCCGTTCGTCAGTAGATCTATCCACGTTTCCTTCTTCGTGGGTCCGTGGCGAGGGGGAGGAAGACGGTATCGACAACGGTGATGATGGTCTCCTCGGACACACGACTGAGGTTCATGATGAGCTCGTGGCGCAGCAGGTCGGAGGCCAGCGAGACGATATGCGGCGGAAGGCCCTCCGGAGGCAGCTCGCCGCGGCTGATGGCGTGCTGGACGATCTCGGTCAGGGCACGACTTTGGTTGCCGAAGAGCTGGGTGCGCAGCTGTGCCGGCGTGAGCGTGATCTCGTTGTCGAAGTAGGCGCTGAGGATCGTGCTGAACAGGGCGGCGGCGTGTTCGCCGCGCCGGTTGACCGACCGCAGCAGCGTGAGGATGTCCTCGCGTAGCGAGCCCGTGTCGGGGATCTCGGCCGGGGCTGTGAAATCGTGGTGGGCGAGTATGGCCAGCAGCAGAGACTCCTTGTCCGGCCAGCGCCGGTAGAGGGCCGCTTTGCCGGTCTTGGCGCGTTCGGCGATCGCCTCGAAGGTGAAGCCCGGGTAACCCATTTCGATCAGCTGCTCCCAGCCCGCATCAAGGATCGCGTCCTCGAGTGCCGCGCCGCGCCGCCTGGTCGCCGTCATGCCTCACCTCATTGGGATCGCTTGCGTTCTTTATTCTACCCACCTAGGGTTGGGAACGCAGGCGTTCCCTATCGGAGGTTGTGGTGGTAGACACGCAAACGCGGGCGAAGCCGTCAACACAGTCGACCGGCCGGATGCTCACAGCACTGGTCGTGGGCGGGATCATGGCGATCCTGGACACGACGATCGTGGCCATCGGGCTGCATACCCTCGCAGAGCAGTTCCACGCCCCGGTTTCGACGATCCAGTGGGTGAGTACCGGATACCTGCTCACCCTTGCGACCGCGATCCCCTTCGTGAGCTGGGCGCAGGCCCGGTTCGGCGGCAAACGGCTGTGGCTGTTCGCCCTGGGGCTGTTCGTGCTCGGGTCGGTCCTGTGCGTAGGCGCGTGGAACGTCGAGTCCCTCATTGCCTTCCGCATCCTGCAGGGCCTCGGCGGCGGAATCATGTTCCCGCTCATGCAGACCCTGGCCATGCAGCACGTCGCTCCGGAGGCGCGGACGAAGACCATGGCGAACGTGAGTCTGCCGATCGCCCTCGGCCCGATTCTCGGGCCGGTGCTCGGCGGACTGGTGCTGAACTGGCTCAGCTGGCGATGGCTGTTCCTGATCAACGTCCCCATCGGCGTTGTCGGCTTCATCCTCGCCATCTTCTTCCTCACCGACGACCGCCCTGGCCGAAGTGTTCCTCACCAGCGGCTCGACGTCGTCGGCGCCGCACTTCTCGCGCCCGCCCTGGCGGGACTGCTCTACGGCCTGTCCAACACACACGCCGACGGCGCGTTCAATCGGGTTGACGTGCTCCTCCCCGGCCTCGGCGGCGCGGTCCTGCTGGTCGGCTTCATCATCTGGGCCACCCGGCGTGCCGGCGCAGCCCTCGTCGACGTGCGACTGCTCGCCGTGCGTTCCGTGCGCGTCTCCTCTGTCGCGCTCACCTTTGTCGGCGCTGCACTCTACGCAGGCAACTTCCTGCTGCCGCTCTATTTCCAGGCCTTGCGCGGCTACAGCGTCCTGGACACCGCGCTGTTTCTCATCCCCCAGGGGGTTGGCACTCTGCTCGCCCGGTTCGTGGTCGGGAGGCTGGTCGCCAAGTTCGGCCCCCGCCTCGTCGCCGTCGTCGGGTTCCTCGTCATCGCTGCCGCCACCGTGCCGTTCGCCCTCGCCGACACCGGCACCAACCTCTGGTTCCTCGGCATCGTCCTGTTCTTTCGTGGGCTGGGCCTGGGCGTCGTCCTCATCCCGATCATGACTGCTGCCTATGTCGACATCCGCAAGGACCAGATGCCCCAGTCCTCGGCCATCACCCGCATCGTCCAGCAACTCGGCGGAGCCTTTGGCACCGCCCTCGTCGCGGTCGTCCTCACCTCGACCTCGACCCGGACCCACCCCGAGGCCGGATTCGAGGCCGCCTTCTGGTGGACCACCGCCATCACCCTTGCCACAGCGGTCATCGCCCTCCGACTGCCCGCACGGGATCAGGGCAAGGCTGTCGTCGCCGACGCGACCAATGCCCAGAGCCGTCCCGTCAGGACATGAGAAAAGGCGGCACACCACGCGGCCCGTCGGCTTCCTGGAAGAGTCGAGGCTACATGGTCAAAATGCTTCGCGCGGGTCGATGAAGCTCTCGGCGCCCCCCTCTATGCGACGCTCATGTGGGCACCAGACCCCGCGTTCGATCTTCCGCGCAGATGCCGCGATGATCTGCCTGCCACAGTCCCCGACATTGCATGGGCGCAGCACACCGGTCACAGTGCTCTGGCCACCTGGAGCATCACGTTCCTGAGAATGTGACAATGGTGGAGATTCTGCGGCGCATGCTGTCGCTCTTCCCCGACACGACAGGAGAACCGGATGAGCCTGTTCACGGGCCTTCTCATCGGCACGAAGACCTCGTCCCCTCACCTGGGACTGCGTGACCGGACGGCCTGCAGTACCTGCTGGGCCGGGCCGAGGGGGGGCACCGACCGGGTGCGCGACGACGTGCGGGAATGCCTTCTGGAGCATCTCCATGACGAGGATGTGGTGCTGGCGGTCGATGAGACCGTGGACCTGAAGAAGGGCACGCACACCGTCGGTGTCCAGCGTCAGCGCACCGGTACCACCGGCAGGATCGAGAATGCCCGGGTCGCGGGCCTGGCAGAAGCGGTCGGCGGGGTTCACCATGCGTAGTGCGTTGCTCGCGGCCAATCTGGTGGTTTCGGTGATCTCGGGGGCCTTCTGCGTCGTCGCGATGACCTCGCCGCAGCGACTGCTGCGCGCTCACGGTTCGGCCGGTCCGACCGCCCGCTTCTACCTGTGGTTCTACGCGGTGCGGCAACTGCCGCTGACCGTCGCCATCGTCGTCGCTGCCGTAGGCGACAGCGCCGGGTTGCCCCTCCTGCTCGCCGTTGCCGGGGCCGCCCAGGCCGGCGACTCCGCCCTCGGGGCCTGGGATCGCAACCCGGGGATGACGCTGGGCGGCGCGGTCGCCGCAGTGCTGCACCTCGGCTCGGCGTGCTGGTGGCTGCTCCGAGCATGACTCGGGCAGCCCAGACATGTTTGATGGTGCAGAGCCCCGCCCGTTCCCTGAGCTGACGTGGGGCCTCGGCCCTGCGGTGTGATCCCTCGGTCGCCGGGATCACACCGCCACGAAAGGGCTGGGGCCTTGGTCGGTGTTCTGGGTATGTCAGCCGTTCGTGCAGGTCGTGCCATTGAGGGTGAACGTGGGGGGTTTCGCTGTGTTGCCGGTGTGGTTGGCCTGGAAGCCGATGGTTGTCGACGCCCCCGGCGCCAGGACGGCGTTGTAGCTCTGGTTCTTCGCCGTCACCTGTCCACTGTTCGGGCTGAACGTGGCGCTCCATCCGGAGCTGATCGTCTGTCCACCGGGGAGGGTGAAGACCAAGGACCAACCATTGATCGTCGAAGTCCCGGTATTGGTGATGCTGATGCTCTCCGTCAGTCCGGTGTTCCACGAGCTCACCGTGTCCGTCACCTTGCAGGTGCTATCGCCGGTGGGCGGGGTGGTGTCGGGCGGCGTGGTGACGGGCGGGGTGGTCACGGGCGGGGTTGTGACGGGCGGGGTTGTGACGGGCGGGGTGGTCACGGGAGGGCTGGTGTTGTCCAGGCCGAAGAAGGAGACGGCGGAGGCGGCCATACCGCTGGAGGGAAGGCTGTGTCCGGCACCCTGGACGCTGTAGGCCTCGACCTGAACCGTGCCGGAGGAATCCGCGAAGCGGCTGCGGTTCCAGCCGGACTTCGGGGAATCGGTGGAGGTGGGGGTCTGGCTGAGCCCGAAAACGTTGGTCCACTGCTTGATGTCTTCCTGCAGCAACTGGTACGGGACGAGGTTGTCGGCAGTGCCGTGCCACAGCTGGATCCTCGGCCGAGTCCCGCTGTAACCGGGGTAGGCCTGGCGGACCATGTCGCCCCATTGCTGCGCGGTCTTGGTCATGCTTCCGCCGGTGCACTTCCCGCCGGGCGGGTAGTCCGCCGCATTCGCGAAACAACCGAACGGGACGCCCATGAAGGCTGCGCCGGCCTTGAAAACGTCCGGGTAGAGGGTGAGCATCTCGTCGGTCATCATGCCGCCGGAGGAACTGCCGGTGGCGAACACGCGGTTCGGGTCGCCGTTGTATTGCTGCTCCACGTAGGTGACCATCGACACGATCGAAACCGGGTCGCTTCCGCCGCCGCGTTTCTTGGCAGCGTCCGACCAGGTGTCGAAGCAGTTGCCGAACCCGGCCTGCTGTTTGGCACTGGGATAGATGACGATGAACCCGTACCGGTCGGCCTGCGACGCGAACTCGCTGCCCGAGTAGAAGCCCGGGCCGCTGCCGCCGCAGCCGTGCATCGCCACCACGATCCCCGGGTGGGCCGGACGGGTGCTGGGCACGTAGACATGCATGTCCATGCCGCCCGGGTTACTGCCGAAGTTGGTGACCTGGGTCAGCGACGCCGCCTCGGCGGAGGATACGATCAGGGTCGGGCCGAGAGCCGCCAGGCTCATCGTTGCGAACAACGCTGCGAAGCCGAGGACCAGTCTTCGTTGGATCTTCATGCTCTTCACTCCTTTGCTTCCTGGGAAAGCGGGCGGATGGGCCTGCGCGGGGGTTCGTCGGCGGCGACCTCAGGGCGATTCCCCCGCTGGGGAGGCGCTGCCCTGTGCTTGGGCGTTTCCCTGCAAGAGCGTCAGCCGATCCGCGATGGTCGGGCTGCGGGACCGGTTCCGACTGTCACCCAACCAAGATCATGTGACAATTAGTGTCCCGGCAGCGCAGATTAGTGTCAAAGAACCTTGTCGGTGTTGAACCGGCCGTAGCGGGTGGCCTACAGGTACCCCGGTCCCTGCCGGTCACCGCGCGCACAGACCATCACCGGACAGGAGTCGGGGTCATCGGTCTGTCGATTACGTAGGGCAAGGTCAGTGCGATGTGACATGGACACTTATGGATGACTGGTCACTTATCGTGAAATGTGAGCTGATCACAGCCTACTTGTCGAGTCGCACAATGTGGCGTTGAGATCACACCGCGTGTAACAGTGATTGCCATACAGGAGGGGGCTGGTCCCGTTCGGTCCTTGAAACAGAGCAAGGTGTGGGAGCGACCTCAGCCTTCGCGGAAGGCGATACCGCATCCGCCTCGCGGGTAGTGCCAGGTGAGCACTCCCCGAGCCGCCACAGCCAGGCACGTTCCGCACTCCAGACAGGCGGCGTACTCCACCTGGATCTCGTCGTCGCGCCGGCTGTAGACGCCGGCGGGGCAGACCGCGATCAGGATCGGTCCCGTACCGGTGCTGCGGCACAGCTCCTGGTCGACCACGATGTGGGACTCGGCGTCATCGGTGTCGAACCGGTTCACCGCCAACCGCTCGGTCACGGTCATCGGTCTCACAGCGCCCTCACCCCCGCCCAGCCATCGCCGAGCACGTCCCGAAGCCTCATCCCGCTGCCCTTCCACGCCGTTCGTGCGAGGACGCGCAGGTGCTGGTGCGGGGTGCCGTCGAACCGGAACACGCCACGGAAGAGGTCTGCGGCCAGTTCACCGTAGGCGCCGTAGAGCCGCTCACGTTCCAGGAACCCCGGAGCGCCGGAGTAGGTGCGCAGGTCCTTGAGGACGAAACTGTCCTCGAGCCGGCGCCGGTACCCGGCCAGGCCCGCCGATGACACGTCGCCGGTACCGATTGCCTCGACGACGGCGTCCGCGGCTGCGACGCCGGACCCGATGGCCAGGTCCATTCCCCGCACCGTGAAGCCGTTGTTGATGGTGAGCCCGGCGGCCTCGCCGACCACGACGAGCCCGTCCCCGACAATCTCGCCGAGCATTCCGTGGCCGCCTTCCGCGACCAGGTGGGACCCGTACTCCACGATCTCGCCGTCGCGCAGGTACGGTGCCAGGCCGGGATGCCGGCTGCAGTGTTCGAACACCTCGACGGCGGACCGCCCCGAGCTCAACAAGGCGTCCAGCCGCAGCACCACACCGAGGGACAGCGATTCGCGATTGGTGTAGAGGAAGGCTCCCCCTGCGATACCGAGGGTGCAGTCACCGACGATGGCCTGAGCTGCGCCTTCACCCGGCGTCACGCCGAACCGGTCCTCGATGCGTTCAGCGGCCATCCGCACGACGGCCTTCACCCCGACCGCGAGATGACGGGGCGGCGGTTTTCCCCGCAGGCCGATGTCCTGGGCCTGGAACGAGTTCACGCCGTCGGCCGCGACCACGACGGAGGCCCGCAGGGTCTCATCGCGGGCGCGGACCCCGATCACCTGCGGACGCCCGTCCGGGCCGGGTTCGGTGAGCAGTTCGTCGACCCGGACGCCGGGCATCAGGAAAGCGCCTGCTTCCTCCGCCTTACCCGCCAACCAGGGATCGAATCGGGCGCGCAGAACCGTGACACCGTTCACCGGAGCGGCCGGACCGCGTGACGCATAGTCCAGTGACACAGCCGAATCCGGGGTCAGGAAGGTGGTGACGTGCCGGGTGATCCGGCGCTCGATCGGCGCTTGTTCGGCGAAGTCGGGGAAGAGCTCGTCCAGGACGGCGCCGTAGAGCACTCCGCCACTGAGGTTCTTGGTGCCGGGGACCTCCCCCCTCTCGATCAGGACGACCGAGAGCCCTCGGCTCGCGAGTCGGTGGGCGGCGGTGGCGCCTGCCGGCCCGGCACCGACGACGATGACGTCGAAGTCCAGTTCGCCCGCTCCGGCCGTCATGATCAGACCTTCAGCGCAGCGACGACCGCGGGGACGATCCGGTAGAGGTCTCCTACGACGCCGTAGTCACACCCGTCGAACACCGAGGCGTTCCTGTCGTTGTTGACGGCAACGATGACCCCGGCGTTCCGCACCCCGGCCATGTGTTGCAACTGGCCGGAGATGCCGATCGCGAAGTACAGGTCGGGACTGATCTGCCGGCCCGAGATTCCCAGGTACAGCTCCTTCGCCATCCACGAGACGCCCTCCGCCAGCGGTCGTGAGCAGGCGAGTTCCCCTCCGAGCGCAGCCGCGAGTTCCCGGATCAGGGACAGGTCCGCCTCCTGCTTCAGCCCCCTGCCGATCCCCACGACCGTGCGGGAAGACCTCAGATCGACTGCGGTGTGCTGCACGGCTCGCTGCTCGGTGACACGGGCCGTCGCGAGCGGGGAGGCCTGCACCGGCGTGATCTGTGCCGGGGTGCCACCGGCTGAACCGGGCGCGCTGATCGTTCCCCCTCCGACGGCCAGTACGCCCGGCCCACCGCTCACCGTGAGGATCCGTGTGGAGATCCCCCCGTAGCACTCCTGGCCGAGGACCACCCGGTTGCTGTCCAGCTCGATCGAGGTGACCCCGCTCAGCACCGGCGAGCCGGTGACGGCAGCCACCGCGCCCAACAGGGCACGCCCGGCGACCGTGGCCGCGCCCACCACGACCTGTGGCGCGGCCGAGGACACGAGCCGGGCCACGGCCGGTGCATACGCTTCGACCGGTGTCCCCGAATCTGGCTCGCCGCACCAGAGGACCTCGCGTACTCCCGTCAGGGCGACCGCCTCAGCCACCGTGCGCCTCCCCGCGACAATGGCCAGCGGGACTTCACCGATGTCACGCACGATCTCGACCAGGCCGCTGACAGCGGGATCATCCGCCACGACGATGCAGGTCCGGATCGGGTCGTTCATGTGTGCTACCTCCTCGTTCCGGGGCTCGACGGCAGGGGCCTCGCTCGTCGTGGGAAGGCCGGACGACCTCGTGTGATCACAGCGCCCCGACCTTGCGCAGCGCGGCGACGAGGTCAGCTGCGGCGGCCTCGGGGTCGGCGCCGTCGATGAGCACCTGCTGCCGGTTCCCGGAGGCCGGTCGGGACGTCGAGAGGACGGTGGTCGAGACGGGACCCGCTGCGAGGTCGAGAGCGTCCAGCGCGAGCACCCGCACCGGCTTCCTGGCCGCAGCCAGGATTTCCTTCATCCCGGGGATCCGGGGCGTGACGGCGTCGGACGTGGCGGCCAGCACCGCCGGACCGGTGAGGGAGAGGACCTGCCTGCCGGTGGCGAGCTCGCGCTCGACCGACACGTCGTCGTCGGTGGCCGTGACACCGGCCACGGCCGCCAGCCCGAGCCATCCCAGCTGGGCCGCCAAGGTCAGGGCGACCTGTCCCTCGGCGAGATCCATCGAGGATTCGCCGGCAATCACGAGGTCCACGTCGCCGATGGCGCGGACGGCCGCCGCCAGCACCGCCGCCAGCCGGGTCGAGTCGGCGCCGGCCAGGGCCTGGTCGGCGACGAGCACGAGTTGGTCCAGGCCACGGGAGAGCGCCGCCTTGCGCGCCAGCGAGGTGTCGATCGAGGCCACTCCGGCGCAGAGGCCGATCACTTCACCGCCGACGCTGTCCACGAGCCTGCGGGCCACCTCGAAGGCCACCGGGTCGTACTCGCTCACGGCGCCCCTGGCCCGGCTGAAGTCCACCGTGCCGTCCGGGCGGACCTCGGCGTCCTGCGGGTTCGACGTCCACTTGTAGGTGACTACGATCTTCATGGTTCTTCGCTCCTCACCTCTGTGACCGGGTCTCCCGTCCTCAGCCGTGGTCCTTGACGATCTGGCGACCGGCGATGTGCACCATGATCTCGTCGGTGCCCCCACCGAACCGATGGCCGCGCAGATCCCTCCACAGTCGGGAGATGCGGGCGCCGACGGTCACCCCGACCCCTCCGAAGATTTGCATGGCCTCGTCGGCGATCTCGAAGCCGGACATCGCGCAGTAGCGCTTGCACATCGCACCCTGGCTCTTGAGCGGGAGCCCCTGGTCGACCATCCACGCGGTCTTGTACACGAAGTTCCGCATGTTCTCCAGCTTGATCGCCATGTCGGTCAACTTGAGCTGGATCAACTGGAAGGTGCCGATCGGCCGGCCGAACTGCACACGCTGGGCGGCGTAGTCCGCCGCGTCGTCGAACGCGCACTGGGCCAGGCCGAGGCAGGTCGCGGCGATCATGAGCCGCTCGAGTTCGAAGTTGCGCATGAGCTGCTTGAACCCGTTGCCCTTGACGCCCACCAGGCAGCTCTCGGGCAGGGTGACGTCGTCCAGGAAGATCTCGCACGAGTCGCTGATATGCCAGAGGATCTTGTCGAGGGGGTTGGTGGTGATACCGGGGGAGTCCAGGGGGACCAGGTACATCGAGATGGCCTTGCGCGGGTCCTCGACGCCGGGGTTCCTGGCCATGAGGAGCAGATACCTGGACTGCAGCGCATTCGTGATCAGCGTCTTGGTCCCCTTGAACGTGACCAATCCGTTGTGATGCACGGCACTCGTGCTCATGGCTGAACTGTCCGATCCGGCACCCGGCTCCGTGAACCCGAGTGCGAAGGGGACGTCACCCGTCGCCAGCAGGCCGAGAACAGCGTTCTTCTGTTCCTCGGAGCCGAATTCCAGAATATCCATCGCCTGCAGCAGCTCGAGGCCGAAACCATTGTTGAGCCCCTGCCGGGACACTCGCTCGGCGAGCATCATCAGGGTAAGTGCCTCGCACGGGGTCCCACCGTATTCCTCGGGAAAACCGAGAGTGTCGAACCCTGCCTCGTGCATGGCTCTGCGAAACGACGCCGGAGGGCGGTGGTGGAGATCGAGGTCGGCGATGTAATGCTCCGGGCATTCCCGTTCCAGGAGATCGTCGAGGCTGTCCAGCAGCAACTGCTGCTCGTCGGTCAGACCGAAATCCATGCCGTGTCACCTCTCGTGCCCTGCCTTGGCCCAGCCTGGGCCCGAAATGTGCGGTTCGGCTTCCGTGCCGCTCCCTCGGATCGCCGTGCGGCGGGTCCTGGACCGGTGGTTCTCACGTGATGGCGAAGGAGTTCGTGCCGGGGGCAGGGCCCATGTTTGAGGGCGGCTCGCCGGTCGGTGGTGGGACGTACGTCCTAATTGCCGACGCTTCCTGTCCGAAATGCCTTCGCGGTGATGCGGTAGGGGACGTTCGTCCTGCAAAATGCGGTTTTTGTCCCCTGGACACTGACGGACCGCCACGTCGGACCGGGTTCGGCCTGGGGAAGTGGCGGTTATGTCGCTGTTTGTCTGGCGAGGTCTCCAGCGAGGGAGAAGTGGTCATGGCTCAGATCATCACGGCGGACGAAGCTGCCGGCCTCCTACGAACGGGCGACACCGTGGCGCTGAGCGGATTCGGGCTCGCGTGTGTCAACGAGGAGACGTTGGCTGCCGTCGAGCGTCGCTTCCTGGCAACGGCCGAGCCCCGCGACCTGACCGTCGTCCATGCCACTGCTCTCGGGAACCGACGGGACAAGGGAATGAGCCACTGGGGGCACAAGGGACTGATCAAGCGTTGGATAGGCGGTATCGCCATTGCTTCCCCTGCGCTGGCGAAACTGATCGAGAGCGACGGGTGCGAGGCCTACAACCTTCCGCAGGGGGTGATCGCGCAGCTCTATCGTGGGATAGCGGCGAAACGTCCTGGCGTCATCACCAAAATTGGGATCGGAACGTTTGTCGACCCCCGTGTCGAAGGTGCCAGGATGTCGCCGTCGTCCGTGGAGGACATCGTCCAGGTGATTGAGCTGGCCGGTGAGGAGTGGCTCTTCTACCCAGCATTCCCCCTCCAGGTGGGATTGATCCGTGGCACGGTCGCGGACGAGAGGGGGAACCTGACCCTGAGCAAGGAGGGATTGAAGATGGAGGTCCTTCCCATCGCTCAGGCGGTGCACAACAGTGGCGGAATCGTCATCGCCCAGGTCGAGTCGGTCGCTGAGGCGGGGACGCTCGACCCCAATGACGTGAAGGTGCCCGGCATCGTGGTGGACTACCTCGTGGTGTCAGAACCGGAGAACCATTTCCAGACCGAGAACACCTACTACAACCCGGCTTTCTCCGGTCAGTTGCGGGCCCCGCTCTCCAGCGTCGCGGCGATTCCTCTCGACGAGCGGAAGGTCATAGCTCGGCGGTGCGCGATGGAGTTGTCGTCGGGAACGGTGCTGAACCTTGGTGTCGGCATTCCGTGTGACGTGGGCGTCGTGGTCGCCGAGGAAGGGCTCAGCGACCAGATCATGCTCACGACCGAGGCGGGCTCCGTCGGTGGCGTGCCGGCGGGCTTGCGTGACTTCGGCCACGCCTACAACCCGGAGGCGTTGATCGATCACCATGCGCAGTTCGACTTCTATGACGGGGGCGGGCTGGACGTGAGCGTCCTCGGCCTGGCGCAGACCGATGCTGTGGGCAACGTCAATGTCTCGAAGTTCGGCTCCCGGGTGGCCGGATGCGGCGGGTTCATCAACATCTCCCAAACCTCCAGAAAATTGATCTTCGCGGGGACGCTCACTGTGGGGGGCCTGGAGGTCGAGGTGGCCGACGGAACCCTCAAAATCCTCAAGGAGGGCAAAGTACGCAAGTTCCTCCGCCGGGTGGAGCAGATCACTTTCAGCGGTGAGTACGCGGCCGCCCGCGGGCAGACCGTGCTCTACGTGACGGAACGAGCGGTCTTCCAGCTGATCGACGGCGTCGTCACGCTCATGGAGGTCGCCCCCGGGGTCGACCTCCAGCGTCATGTTCTGGACCAGATGGATTTCCGCCCGGCGATCGCATCGAATCTAGCTCTCATGTCTGGCGGGCTGTTCAGTGAGCGGTGGGGTGAGCTGGCGGGCCTTTTCGGATGTCGGCGGCAAGGGCAGGACGACAGAGGTGGACAGGCCGACAGAGGGGGAGAGGGGAACTGACCATGGACAGGACGATCAACCGCTGGGCTGTGATGTCAGGGGCCATCGCGATCCTGCTCTGTACCGGCGTGATCTACTCGTTCTCCGTGTTCGCCGGTCCGCTCCGGGCCGCGCATGGTTGGTCGATGGCGGAGGTGATGCTGGCGTTCACGATCAACGGTGCGGTCGGCCCCATCCCGATGATCCTTGGCGGATTCATCGTCGACCGGGGAGGCGCACGGATCTCCATCCTGCTCGGGGGCCTGCTGTTCACCACGGGATTCACTCTGGCCGGTTTTGCGGATACTCTCACCGAGTTGTATCTCACCTACGGGCTGCTCGCCGGTTTGGGCCAGGGATTCGCGTACTCCGGGTGCCTCAACAACACTCTGAAGTTTTTCCCGGACAAGCGGGGAGCGGCTGCCGGGATGATCACAGGCGGGATGGGAGCCGGCACCGTCCTGGGCGCTCCGGTCGCTCGATGGCTCATCGAGGACCACGGCACACGGACCGCGTTCGTGTCGATGGGGGCCACCTACACGGTGATCGTGCTCCTCGGGTGGTCGTTCATCCGGGTGGCGCCGGTCGACTACACACCGGACGGGTTGACCCCGTCCGTGACGTCGGGAGGTCCCGACAACGTGCCCTGGACCACGATGATGCGAACGTCCACGTTCTACCTCATCTTCCTCATGCTCTTCGCCGGATCGTTCTCCGGGCTCATGATCGCCTCTCAGGCGGCGCCGATCGGAACGAGTATGTTCGGGCTCGGCGCGGCAACCGCTGCGGGTTTCGTCAGCCTCTACTCGGCGTGCAATGCTGCCGGACGTGTGGCGTGGGGAATCATCTCCGACCGGCTGGGGTATCTCAACGCCATCATGTTGATCTATGGGGTTGTTGCGCTGTCCGTGCTCGTGCTCGTCAGTACCGACACCAGGACGGCCTTCACGATCGGCATCGTCGGTCTGGGCCTGTGCTTCGGCGGTGTGATGGGGGTCTTCCCAGCGCTTGTGATGAAGAACTTCGGCCCTCGGTTCCAGGGGATCAACTATGGGATCATGTTCACGGCCTACTCCCTGTCGGCTTATTTCGGCCCCAAGATCGCCGCGAACATCAGCGCATCTCATGACGGTGACTACACAAACGCTTTCATCGTGGCAATGGCCTTGGCCCTGGCCGGGATCCTGGTGACGCTGACGCTCGCCAAGGTGCAGCGGACCCAGGCCGCTCGGAGGCCCGGCGCAGCCTTTTCGGCTGCGACCTCCGGCGAGATCTGACTGATCGCCTG
>JAUPKM010000427.1 GCA_030837445.1 Actinomycetota bacterium | reverse complement strand
GGATGGACAGTTGCAGGTACGCGGTTGGTTCTATCGACTCGCGCAGTCGGCGGGCTACTCGTTGGCGACGGTGGAGAGGGTCTGGGAGGTGCTGCGGGCATTTGCCTCATTCGGGTTCTGCAAGGCACATGCGGCCGCCTTCGCGCTACCCACCTATCAGTCAGCCTGGCTCAAGCGGCATCACCCGGCCGCTTTCCTGGCCGGGGTACTCACCCATGATCCCGGTATGTACCCGAAGCGGCTCATCCTCGACGATGCGCGCAATCACGGTATCGGGGTGCTGCCGTTGGACGTGGATCGCTCGGGTGCGCAGTATCGGGTGGAGAAATCTGGGGGGGAGTACTTCATCAGATTGGCGCTGTCCGAGGTGAAGGGAATCTCCGAGGCGGAAGTGGTCGCCATCTGCGCAGGCCAGCCGTACCAGGATCTGTCCGACTTCTGGACCCGGACCGAGGTCAGTCGGCCGATAGCGGAGCGGCTGGTCGTCACCGGTGCCTTCGACTCGGTACATGCGATCGGTCTCGGAGGTGCTGGTAGCAGACTCACCCGCCGCGACCTGCTGTTGCAGATCGCCGACCTCGATCGCTGGTCCAGGCGGCGCCGACGCGGGCTGGGAGCCGCTGGTCGGGGAAGCCGGGTTGGTCGCGGAGCTGGCGGCGGTGGTGGTCGTGGTGCTCCCGGCGGTGGCGGCAGTGGCGTGCCCTGGACAACCGGCGAGTCCGGTGACGGCGCCGGGTTAGCCGGCCGTGGGCAGCTGCCTTCGGGAGCGGCCGGATACACGCTGGACTCGGTTGCCGCTGCGCGTGGCCAGTCCCAGGCGACCCCCGCAGCCCGAGCAGTCGATGGGGTCCAACTGACGCTGGATCTGACGGATTCGGCTGCGGTGCGCCCGAGTGGGCTGTCGGAGATGTCGGTTTCCGACCGGGTGCAGGCGGAGTTGGAAGTGCTCGGATTGGATGCCAGCGCCCACCTGATCGATTTCTACGCGCCGATGCTCAGCGAGCTGGGGGCAACCCGATCCAGTGGTCTGCTGGCATGCAGATCCTCCCAGGAGATCCTGGTCGCCGGCGTAAAGGTGGCAACCCAGACCCCACCGGTGCGCAGCGGTCGCAGGGTCGTGTTCCTCACCCTCGACGACGGTGCCGGTCCGATCGACGCGACCTTCTTTCCCGACGCCCAGGATCCGTATGCCGAGCGAGTGTTCCACTCCTGGTTGCTGTTGGTTCGTGGGAAAGTACGTCGGACCGGCCCGCGGGGTGTCTCGCTGCGGGCGACCGGCTGCTGGGAGTTGGCAGGTGTCCGCAGGTTATGGCAATCACAGGGGCCCGCTTCGGTACTGGCGAAGTTGGCATCTTCACCTCATCCCGACCGGTCCGCGACGATCTCCGGCTCCGGGCAGCGGCCAGTCGCCTCCCACACGGATACCGGGTCCAGGGATACCTCTTCAGGAGCAGCAGGTAGGCGGGTCCTGGTCTACGCCAGCGGTTTCCGCAAGTCGCCCTACTCCGATGTCCGGCCCGCGGGTGGTTCGGTGGACGATGCTCGTGCGATGGTGAGAGAGGCTGCTGCGGCAGCGGAGGTTGACGAGGGCATCGGCGACGATACGAAGGGCCCGCCCGGCAAGTTATGGCATAGCAGTCCGGGTAGTTCAGGGTGGTGAACACACTATGAGTCGCTCGCAGTTGACTCGTTCCGGCGGCGCTCCGGGTTCCGGCGGCGCTCCGGGTTCCGGCGGCGCTCCGGGTTCCGGGAGTCCCGACGACACCGACTGCACCATCCTGCACGTCGACATGGATGCCTTCTACGCCTCCGTGGAACTGCTCAGCCGACCTCATCTGCGCGGCCAGCCGGTGATCGTCGGTGGCTCGGGAGGTCGCGGGGTCGTCCTCTCCGCCACCTACGAGGCGAGGGCTTTCGGCGTTCATTCCGCGATGCCGATGGGGCGAGCCCGTCGAGTGTGTCCGCAGGCGGTGATCATCGCCCCCGATCATCGGCACTACTCGCGGATCAGTGCCGGTGTGATGGAGGTATTCCGATCCATCACGAATCTGGTCGAACCGTTGTCGCTGGACGAGGCCTTCCTCGACGTGTCAGGGGCGGTCCGTGGTCTGGGTACGCCCAGATACATCGGTGAGTTGATCCGCTCACGTATCCACGACGAGCAGGGCATCACCGCCTCCGTCGGCGTCTCCACGACCAAGTTTGTCGCCAAGATCGCCTCCGCTCGGGCGAAACCTGACGGAATCCTGGTCGTGCCGGCCTCCGACACGGTCGCCTTCCTACATCCGTTGCCTGTCGACGCCCTGTGGGGGGTTGGCCAGCGGACGGAGCAGAATCTCCATCGGCTCGGGCTGCGCACGGTGGCAGATATCGCCAGCACCCCCGTGGCGACCCTCGAGCGGGCGCTGGGTTCGGCGTTGGGCAGGCACCTGTTCGCTCTCGCCTGGGGTCGGGATGAACGGCGAATCCAACCATCGGAGCCGGAACGCAGTATCGGTGCGGAGGAGACGTTTCCGCAGGATGTCGACGACATGGACGTCGTCGGGCAGGAAGTGTTGCGCCTCTCCGAGAAGATCGCGGTGCGGTTGCGTCGAGCCGGGGTCACCGGCCGCACGGTGGTGCTCAAGGTGCGGTTTGCCGACTTCACCACAATCACCCGAAGCCGGACGGTGGCCGACCCGTTGGACGTTGGCCGCGACATCTACCTGGTCGCCCGAGCGCTGCTGGACGGGCTGGGTCTACAGCGGGCGCGATTGCGTTTGATCGGGGTCCGAGTCGAGGGACTCCGATCCGTGGCAGACAGTCCGCGGCAGCTTCAACTGGGGGCGCGGGAACAAGGATGGCGGGAGGCCGAACAGGCTATGGATCGCGCCTCTGCGCGGTTCGGGAATGAATCCGTGCGACCGGCCCGACTCGTCAGGCCGAGGCCGTGGGATCCAGCCGAGTAGGACCCCGCAGGCTATCGTCTTGTGGCACGGGCCTTGGGAGAGGGGAGTCAGCGATGGCGACTATTGAGTCGGTGGTCGTGCCACCGCAAAGTGGCGTGGCGGTGCGCGTTCCCGAGGGTGCCGCGTTGCGGATCACTGACCGCGAGGGTCAGCAGGTCTCGGACATGTTCGCAGTCTTCAGCGACCTCTCGGATTTCCTGTCGGCACGCACGTCTCGGGCCGCTAGTTGGCGCCTCTTTCCCAAAGTCGGCGATCCCTTTGTTTCGGTCAACTATCGGCCAATGTTCCTCTTTGAGGAGGACAACACACCCGGCGCGCACGATCTGCTCGCGCCACCTTGTTCCGCCGAGATGTACGAGTTGCTGGGATCCGCCGGCTACCACCCAAGCTGTAGTGACAACTTCCGTGCTGCGGCGCACTCCGTAGGTTGGAACCCGGAAGTCGTCCCCGACCCGGTGGACTGGTTCCAGAACACTCCCGTCGATGGAGCGGGGCAGATCTCCGTCAGGACGGCCCTGACCAGACCCGGCGACTCTGTGACGCTTCGCGCACTCGCCGACATGTTCGTGGTTGTCACCGCCTGTTCCATGGACCTGCCGGACAAGAAGATCAATGGCGATAGCTGCACGTCGATCGGCGTCGAGGTCATCGCCTAACTGGGTTGTCCCAATCTGGGCTGAGGGCCGTACGAGCGGTGAACCGTGGGGTAACCTACTGCCTGGGTTTCCAATCTGTGAGATGCTCCCTATCCTGGGGTTCTAGGGTCGGAACTTGTCAGACCTTGGCGCCCCGACCAGGCGCACGTCGGAACGTGGAGGTACACCGTGCCCCTTTCTGAGCACGAGCAACGTCTGCTCGAGCAGATGGAGCGAGCCCTCTACGCAGAGGACCCCAAGTTCGCCTCCTCACTGCAGAACACCGCAGGCCGCCGCGGCAGCCGCAAGCGGCTGATTCTTGGCGTGCTCATCATTGTCGTCGGAATTGCCCTACTGGTGACTGGCGTCGCCGCCAAGTTGCCCATCGTCGGTGTGGTCGGGTTCATCGGCATGTTGCTGGGAGCGGTCCTGTCGTTGACAGGGGGTGCCGCCGCGGCTGCCGAGGATGGCGCCGCTGAGACGAAACCCAAAGTGGACCGGAATGTCCCGTCCAAACCGGACACCGGCGGTTTCATGGGTCGGATGGAAGACCGCTGGAAGCAGCGGCGCGAGGACGAGCAACAGTAAGCCTTCCGATTGCGCCACCCCGCGCTGGTGCGTGGCGGTGGCATTCGGCAGTATCGGGGTGCAGGTCCACATCCTGCCCGTGAGTCAACCTGTCGAGAGGAATCTGCCGTGACCGTGCACGCAGCCCAGTTGGGCCGTTTCTACGAGGATTTCAACGTCGGCGACACCTACCAACACCCGTTCGGACGTACCATCTCCGAGGCCGACTCGACCTGGTTCACCCTCCTCACCTGCAACACCAACCAGAACCACTTCAACGCACACCTGGCCGAGAGCAACCCCATCACTGATGGAAAGATCATCGTGAACTCCGGTTTCACCGTTGCGCTGGTGCTGGGTCTGAGTGTTATCGATATGAGTCAGAACGCGGTCGCCAACCTGGGCTGGACCGACATCAAGCTGACTTTTCCGGTCTACATCGGGGACACGATCTACGCCGAGTCGATCTGCATCGACAAGCGGGAATCCTCCAAGCGACCATATGCGGGCATCATCACGATGCTCACCCGCGGACTGAACCAGAACGGCGACCAGGTTGTGTCCTGGAAGCGCACGGTGATGGTCCCCAAGGGAGACTCCGGCATAGGTAAGGACTACTTCCCGGAGGCCAAGGCTGGGCCGATGCAGATGCCTGAGGACGCCTGACCCAGGAGTCAGGCCGACTTCGGGTCACAACGGCTGGGGCTCACCGAACACGGTATGGACGCCGGGGGCGAAGAGGGTCTCGACGTCGGGGGCGCCGGCCACCGGAAGGCCGGCGGCCCGGACGAGCTGGTCGCGGAGCCGAACGACGTGCGCGCGGTGGAACTGCCAGGGTTCATGGTGATTGGGTACCCACACGGTACGACCGAACCGGTACGCGTGCATTCCCCAACGTGCCGTGAGGAACACGGTCAACGGGTCCGGTGCCGTGATGCGGTCGCCCACCTCGACCGTCACCGAGGTGCGTAGGCCCCGCCGGGGCCAGCGGCGCGTCGTTGTCCACGTCCGCGTCGACCCGGATACCTCGCAGGTCTGCCTCGACCAGGTGTACGGCAGGCCGACGCTCGCCCGGGCCGCGAGCACGACGGCGAGATGGCTGGCTTCCAGGCTGCGAAAAACCACGCCGTGTCGACCCTGCGCGTCAACCGAGTACAGCCGGACGTTCGTCTCCAGGAAATCGCCCAGATACGGCACGATCGGCCCACCGAGGAAGTTGGCGGACCGCAGTTCAAACGGGACGAGGCCGACGAAAGTGTCACCGCCGAAGGTGTCAGGTCGGGTTCCCGGCGGCATGAAGGGCGCCGCGGCAGAGGGTGGGATCCGCCAGTGCAGGAACGCAAGATCCCGCCAGTCATGGGCGAACAGAATCCGGCCAGGCAGTGGAGCAGGAGTCATCCGAAAGTCCGCCGGAAGTTCCATCTGGGCGTTCCTACGCTGCCCGCGATGGTTCATCGACCTGCACCTGGGGAAGCCGGCAGGCTGGTGTGGATCCTGGTAGCCGGTGTCGATTGGCCGCGATGACCCGATAGCCGATGTCCGCGGCGGCGGCCATACCGGGGAGTCGCAGAACCGTGGATACCAACGGCCACGGCGGGCGACCCACCATCAGCACGGCCGCCACGGCGCGTCCTTGCGTCAACGCCTGGGCGCCGGGTACCGAAATCCACTGGATCGATTTCCGACACTGCTCTGCGGTGACTCCGAGGGATTCCAGATCCGCGTGCTGCCACGGCTGGAGCTCTGCCCGCGGCCTGACGTAGCGGCGTAATGCGTTGACACTCGACGTGCAGAACGCGCAGTCGCCGTCGAAGAGCAGTAGCGGGAGCACTCTCGAGACGGTAGCACCGAGGCGCAGTAGCGGCCCGTTCGCGACGAGTTGTGCGCCAGCGGCCAAGGCAGACAACCCGGCCACCGACTGGGCTTGTGCCGTTCCAGGAATCAGGTGCGATCGGCGGGTATGAAGCCACCCCCCACGGGGAATGAACCACATACGAGACACTGCCTGGTATCTCGACAGGCCGGGGACAAAAGGACAAGAAGCGAAATCACCCCCGACACCACCGGACGAACTCTCAGATGGGAAAGACCATGAAACTCACCAAGACCACCGCTATCAGTGCCCTGCTGGCCGCGTGCACCCTTGCCGTCAGCGGCGGCGCGCAGGCGTCCGCCGCGACAGTCACTCCGCCGCCGCGGGTGACGTCATCGTCAACATCGGCGGCCGACTCTGTCGCCTCCTCGGTGCCCGTTCGAGCACTTCGGTCGAACCCCGTGGAGTCTGTCGGCACGGCACTGCGGATGTCCGCCTGCCCTGACGATGGCTATATCGTCGGATGCGGGTACATCACCAACAACGCCCAGGTCTTCACCGGTGAGAACACCCTCGGTCCGGCCGAGTACTCGTTGACCCGGGTGACCAACGATCACGGACGGGGTGACGACAAGGACTTCCCTCAGAAGTTGGGGTCCAGTGGCGAGTTCAAGTACCGCAGTGACGGCGCGGGCGTCGAACAGACCGGCTATTACAAGGCACCGGCACCACTGCCGGACACCGACGAGGTCGGATTCCACCTCGATAGCCCCTACTGGGGTACGAACAAGGCCACCTGTGAAGGTTCCCGGCAGTACACCGTATGCACGGCCACCTTGGCGGAGAGCGGTCGTCATGCGAACTACGCCTGGACCATGTCTAACCTGCCGACGACAGTGGGCATCCGCAACAATCTGCAATCCACGGCTGAACTCACCCGTGTCGGGTCGCCGGCAGTGGGCAACTTCATTCTGGATGCGAAGGGCGGCAACCCGACGAAGATCGCCAATGACGGTAAGGCGGGGTACTTCGGGATGTACCGCAAGGCGGGCACCAACAACTCGTTCGACGTGACCTACGTGGTCAAGTCCGGCGACCCGTTGTTGAACAACGCGACGGTGAAGATCAATCCGATCATCGGCGCCGACGGCAAGAACACCGGCAAGTGCACCGTGCAGGCGCCCTCGTCGTCGTCGAGTCTGTTCTGTGACATGGATGCCAGTGGTGGCGCCGACGGGCCGGTGTCGGTCAGTGTCAACATTCATCAGTAGCCGGTGAACAGTCGTCCTGCTCCATCAATGGGTCCGACTGGTGACGTGAACGGTCACTGGTGACTGGAAAACGATCGAGAAGGGAGCGATGTGCAGTTGTCCTCGGGGCAGCTGCGCATCGCTCCTTCTTCGTGGCGTCGATCGCTTCGTTGCGGGGTCGATCGCTCCGCATGCTGCGACCGAGGCGACGACTCCCTGCAGGTGGGCCTGACGGAAGTCGCGGAATGGGTATAGATCCCGCTCCACACGGGTACATGCATCACATACGCGACAGCGTCTTGTATCTGCGAACCGCCACCCGTCGGCTTCGCGAAGCACCTAAGGAAGGCGAGAACCATGAGAAACCACCCGAGCGAGAGGTCGCTACCCACCTCCGTCGACGTTCACCCGCCGACCCAGTCCCGTGGACTGATCCGGGGGAGTCGCGTCAGGTCCGTGGCCTGCGCCGTCGCGCTGGCTGTCGTGGCCGGTCTCGGGGGCGCCGCGCCGAGCTTCGCCGCGGACTCCTCGCAGGCGGCCGTCCAGGCAGACTGGGACCCCAAGACTGTGGCGCCGCTGTCGGTCGACGCTGCCGGCGGGCCCGTTCCCACCTACACCAAAGCCGAGGTCACCCCCACCCAGGGCTTGGCCGTGTCGCTTCGGCCCACGCTGCGGGTTCCGACTGCTCCGGCGGAGGGTCAGTATCGGTTCACGGTCATGACGGTCGGCGCCAAGGACGCGCCAATCTGGAGCGCCACCTCGTCCCGGAACAGCATCGTGGTATCCCCAAATGTCTTGAAGGAGGGGCAGACCTACGTGTGGCAGGCCACCGCCGCCACCGGCGGCGAGAAGTTCGGGCCGTTCGCGATGCTGGTGGACACCCGGCGGTCGGAGGTGCAGCCGGCCGAAGACATCGGACCCTTCCACGTCTCGCTCGCCAGCGGCACGGTTGAATTGGCGGTCTCGCCCCGCAAGATCACAGGCGCCAGCGGCGCCCTCGGCGTGAACCTCAGTTACCGCAACGGCCAGGCCGCCGGGCCCGGCCTGCCTCAGGGCTGGACCATGTCCGCCGAGGGGCAGGCGTGGAGTCATCTGCAGGTCAACCCGGGCGGGTCGGTTGGACTGGTCTCGCCGACCGGGTCGGCAATCGCCTACCAACCCGCCAAGGATGCGGGCAGTTACACGCCGATCAGTCCAGCCGGGCGGCCCGCGCCGACCGGAACAACTCCGACACTGGTCAAGAACGCTGACGAGAGCTGGACGGCCACCATGGCGTCCGGGATGGTGGCCACGTTCGATCGGGTCAACGACGATGGCAAAGCGTTTGTCAAGGAGACGTTCAATGGCACGGCCCCCGGCCCTCGGTACGAACTGGCGGACGGGCGGATCACCGCCGTGCGTGATTCCGTCTCACCAAGTCTGGCGATGACACTGGACTATGCGGGCCGGGGCAGTTGCCCGGACACCCCCGAAGGCTTCGTCGAGCCACCCGCCGGGATGCTGTGCCAGATTCACTACCCGGACAAGACTTCGACTAGCTTCCTCTACCGACGCGACACTGGCGGCACCGTCCAGTTGGCGCGGATCGTGGACAACCCCGGCACCAGCGAGAGCAAGTCGACGGTCACGGACCTCGGCTTCGACCGCTCGGGCCGGCTGGCCAGCTACCGCAGCGGTCTCGGGGCAGAAGTACTCGCCGCCGGTGTCCGGCACGACTCCGAGGGTGTCCTGAGCACCATCGACTACGACTCGGCCGGGCGTGTGGCGCGGGTCAGCAAGCCAGCTGCCTCCGAAGGTGCACCGCGGCCGTCCTACTCGATTTCCTACAGCCCGGAGGCGGGACGGACCACCGTCACCGCCGCAGGTCAACAGACCACCACCGGGTTCACCACTCGCTACACCTTCGATCCGGTGACCCTCCTGCCGTTGTCGACCACCGACTCCAAGGGGCGCACTGTTCAGAAGGAGTGGGACCGGGCCACCGATCTCCCGCTGAAGACGGTCGGCCCGACAGGATTGACCACCGCCCACGAATACGACGACCAGCAGAACCTCACCGCCACGGTCGGACCCTTCCCGGCATCCCAGGGGCCCTCCCAAGCGACCCCGCGACAGGACTTCCGTTACGACGAGGATCTCTCCGGTGCCGCGCCGAAGGCAATGCATGGGTTGAAGACGACCTATTGGACGAACGACAAACTGCAGGGGACACCGCACGGCAAGGACTTCGGTCCTCGCCTCGGCGGTGGCACCATTCCAGGATCCCTGCAGTGGACCTGGCCGAGCTCCCCGGTCGGCGGGACCAACCCGTGGAGTGTCCGACTGGAGGGTGTGGTCACTGTGCCAGGCAACTCCGGGGATGCGGCCCAGGACTACGGCTTCCGGGTGGCCCCGGCAGGGGCGGCCACCCTCTGGGTTGACCGAGTGGCCTGCCCTGCGGCGGGCTGCGACTTGCCGCTCCGCCCGGGTCCGCACACCATCCGAATCGACTACCGGGTCAGCACGCCGGGCAGCGGCGGCTCCAGTGGCATCAAGGTGGACTGGCACACCCCGGGGGCGCAGGGCTTCGTCCCCGTTCCGATGGCCGCAGTCACTCCGGGCTACGGGCTACGGACCACCACGGCCCAGACCGACGCTCTGTCAGCCTCGGCCGCCGTGAAGTCCGAGGCGCACACCCAGTTCGGACGGCCGGAGGATGGCAAGCCCACCGCGGCCTGGCTCGGGCAGACACCGACGTTGAAGGGAACATCTCGCTACGAGCAGTTCGACCCCACCCGCGGTCAGTTCGGTCGTCAGACCGCGACTGTCATGCCGGCCGGAAACGAGACCACCTACGACTACTACGGACCTGACGAGTCGGTCACTGTCCCCTGCACCCGCCTCGGCGAGGTCAACCAGCACGGCCTGCCGAAGTCGACCCGGCGCAGCACCACGGCCGGCAACGACCAGGGTGACGGAGTGCAGACCTACATCAACTTCTACGACTCCATGGGTCGGGTCGCCGCCTCTGGGATCAACGGGGCCGCAGCCAGTTGCACCTACCGCAATGACGCCGGCGAGGTCGCCCGCACCACCACGCCGGCGCGCGGCTCCCAACCCGCCAGCAGCTCGGTTGTCACGGCCAGGGCTGATGGCAATCCGCTTAAGACCCGCGCCACGGTAAAGGTCGACGGCGGCCCGACGTACACAACCGAGCAGGAGGTCGACCTCTACGGGCGCACCGTCCGCACCACCGATGTCTGGGGGACCACCGAGACGACCAACTACGACCCGATCTCCGGCCAGGAGTTGTCCAGCACCGTGACGACCAAGAGCGGCTTCCGCTCGACCACCGCCACGACCTACAGCCAGGATGGGGATCCGGAGAAGCTGCTACTGGACGGCAAGGTGCTGGCTGTGGTCGGAACACCGAACGCCGCAGGCAATACCGTCGACTACGGCAACGGCGTGCGGTTGGTCGGTCGCAACAACACCCAGGGTGCCTTCAGCTCACAGACCTGGACCACGCCCGACGGCAAGCCGTTCAGCTACGCACAGGCGAAGGCGCCGAGTGGACGGACATTGGGGGAATCCTTCGCCTTCGGCAAGGATTCGCCTGACGCGACATTCGGCTACAGCTACGACGCCAACGGCCGGTTGGTCGGCGCCGAGCTCGACACAGATCTGGCCGTCGCACATCACAGCTGGGCCTACGAGTTCAGCTCGGACGGTGCGAGCGGCGGCAATCCGAAGGCCGGTCGCAACGGCAATCGGACGCGCCAGGTGGTGGACGGCTCGCAGGTCAGCCAATACGGCTACAACACCCATGACCAGCTGACCGAGAGCACTGACCCGGCCATCGGAAAGGACATCGAGTACAGCGGCTGGGGCGAGATGACCAGGCTAGGCGCGTTGAAGCTCGCCTACGACGGTGACAGCCAAGTCGTCGACATGGCTGACACGACGACCGGGGAGCGGACGTCCTACAAGCGAGTGGCGGGAACGGTCATCGAGAAGGTGAAGACCACCGCGACAGGTCCGGCGACCACCAGCCGCTACACCTCAGGCGGGATCATCCTGGATGCCGACAACCACCCGCAGTGGCAGACCCTGGGGCTGCCAGGTGGCGCCACCTTGCTGCGCAACCTGGGGACCGGCGGCCAGGAGTGGAACTTCCAGACTGTCCGCGGTCAACTGCTCTGGTCCGCTGACGGGACCGGCCATGACCTTGGCCGGCGACACCTGTACTCGCCCTTCGGTGAGGAGCTGATCGCCGCCGCGAAGACGCCGGCACCGGCGAAGCCGAAGGCGCCGACGGCGGCCAAGGCACCTGCCAAGTCGAAGACGCCGGCACCGGCGAAGCCAGCGGCCAAGTCGAAGGCGCCTGCGGCGGCCAAGCCCACGGCGGCCAAGCCGACGGCGACCAGCACTGTTGCCCCCCCGGCGTACCTCTGGCAGGCGGGAAACGGGCTCGAAACCGAGCATCTCGGAGCCGACGACCTGATCGTCATGGGTGCCCGGCTCTACGTGCCCAAGTTGGGCCGGTTCACGTCGCCGGACCCGGTCAACCAGG
>JAUPKM010000426.1 GCA_030837445.1 Actinomycetota bacterium | reverse complement strand
TGGCAGGCGGGAAACGGGCTCGAAACCGAGCATCTCGGAGCCGACGACCTGATCGTCATGGGTGCCCGGCTCTACGTGCCCAAGTTGGGCCGGTTCACGTCGCCGGACCCGGTCAACCAGGGGTCTCTGAACGCCTACGACTACGCCAATCAGGATCCGATCAACCAGTCGGACCCGACGGGCACGATGTCCGCGGAGGAGACGCTCTGGCTGAACATCGGAATCACGGTTGCCACGGTAGTCCTCTCGATCGTGGTGACCCGAGGACTGTCGCTGGCCTTCCTCTCAGCGCAAGCTCCGTCGCTGGCTGCCCGGGCGGCTTTCGTCGGATCATCGATGCTGGCCGCAGGAGCGATCACCGAGGGGTCCAACCAGCTGACCAACACCCTCGTCTCCGGGGGCAACGTCAGTCGAGTTTCCCGCGCGATCCAGATTGCGCAGGTGGGGCTCAGTGTGACCATTGCCGGCTACATTGCGAAGGCCACGCTGGCTGCCAACGCCGCAGTCCAGGCGGTGGCTGGGCCGGTGCAGGCGATGACCGCCCGGGTCACCGCAGCCGCCGAATCGACCGCCACCGCCCTCACCGCGGCCACTCAGGCAGGCGGTGCGATCGAGCAGGCGAGCACGAGGATGGCAACAGCCGTCACGGGGGCGGTGACCGCGGCACAGAGCGCCGGCAGGACCGCGGCGACCGTGGGCAGCATGGCGGCGGTTGGTGCTTATGCGGGTGGTCCGCCCGGGGCATTGCTCGGCGCCGGGATTGGTGTCGCCTACGTCAATCGGGCGCGCATCATGGAGACCGCAGGTGAATGGGCCTGGTGGGGCTTGACGAGGTTCCGCCGATGACCCGGCGGTGACCGAGTCACCGGCCGCCTCCACCTCGGCCACGGGACCGGCGACGAGCCTCAACTGAGGACCGTCGCCGGTCCCGTGGCGACAGCCCTAGCGGCCACCGGATCTGCCGACTTATGCGAAACTGATCGCTCCTGAACTCCTTCACGAGGGGCGCAACGATGGGTGCAGGGATACCGGAGCCGCCGGCGACGGGCACAGTTCGCCGCTTCCTGTCGGGTGTCACTCTGCCGCTTCGGCCGGCGCGCACTCCGCAGACCGATCACCGTTTGGGCGGTCACAAGCCGACCTGGCGTGGGCGCCAGCACGCGATGGCTTTCTTGGCCTGCGTGCCGGCGGTCCCGGTAGCGATCGCAATCGCACCACCCGGTCGGCGGTTGCCGATGGTGGTCTACACCACCACCCTGGCCGCCACTTTGGGCGTCAGTGCCGCCTACCACACCCTCGCCCGCAGCCCTCGCGCTCAGAGAGTCTTCAGTCGCGCGGACCGGGCCACCATCTACACCTTGATCGCCGGCACCAGCACTGCGACGCTCGCGTATGCCGCGCCGTCACCCATTACCGTCCCGGTGCTGGTGGCAACCTGGGCCGCCGCTGGCCTCGGGTGCTTCGCGCGGGCCGCTGGCAAGGCGAACAAGACGGCCACAGTCGGGTACGTCGTCGTCGGTTGGGGAGGTCTTCTTGCCGTGCGACACACGTGGCAGCGATCACGCACCGCCACCTTTCTACTGAGCGCCGGAGGTCTGGCGTACTCAGTAGGCGCGGTGATGTACGCCACCCGTCGGCCGGTCGTTCGCCCTGCCACCTATGGCTATCACGAGGCGTTTCACAGCATGACCCTCGTGGGCATCAGCACTCACTACGCGGCGCTGGTCATCTTGGCTGTCAAGGCGCGGAGCATCCCTTCTCCCGCCCGACCGCGCACCTGACCCGCTGCCCTGGCCAGCCTCGGAGGATGACCTCCGGTTGTCTAAGCGTGGCAGTTCTTCAGCCCGGTGCCGCCGCGATGAATTCCTTGATGTGTGCCAGCGCCAGGTTGCCCTTGTCGACAAGTGCCTCGGACGTGTCGAACCCGATGTGCGGGGTCGCCAGCACGTTGGAGAACGAGAGCAACGGGTAATCCGCCGGGAGCGGAGGCTCGACGTCGAACACGTCCAAGGCGGCCCCCGCCAACTCCCCGGCCGCCAGGGCGTCCCGCAAGGCCTCCGCATTCACGATCGGACCGCGGGCACAGTTGATCAGGAACGCGGTTGGCTTCATCGCGGCGAGCAACTCTGCCGAGACCATGCCGCGTGTCCCCGCCGTCAACGGAACGTGGATGGTGACGAAGTCGGATGCGGCGAACACCGCAGACAGCGAGATTGGCGAATCGCGGTCGAAAGGCAAAGTCGTCATACCGAACGCGCTCGTCAACTCGGAAACACGTGAACCGATTGCACCGGTCCCGACGATCCCGACGGTCTTACCCCGCAACTCGGTGCCGACGCGAGCGGTGCCGCCATCGCGAATGTCGGAATTGTGGCGAGGGATGTCGCGGGCCAGGCAGAGCATGAACCCGAGCACCAACTCCGCCACGGCCGTGTCCGCGTAGCCGGCGGCGTTTCGGACCACGATCCCGCGCGCCTTCGCGGCCGGGTCGACGTGGTCGACGCCGGCGAAAGCGACAGCAATCATCTTCAATTGGGGCAGTCCCTCGATCACCGCCGCGGAGATCGGTCGATATGTGACGGCGATGATTTCCGCCCCCGCGCAGGCGCGGAGCAACTCTTCGTCGCTCCATCCGCGTGAATCGAAGGAGGTCACCTCGTGACCGGGGAGGCCTGCCTCGATGGTCGACAATGGGATTCCAATTGGTTCGATCACACAGACACGCACTGTTGCCCCTTCTGTCGACCACTACTGCGACGGCTCGACCGGCGTTCGACCTGACGTCAGCCTGTCTACCAGAGGAGCCACCGATGAATCGAACTCAGCCCGTGGCGGGCTAGCCACTGCGAAGGCGAGTCTGCACTCGACTCGGCTTGAGCAGTCTCTGCGTCGCTAGCTTGCGAGGACGAGGTTCACTTGCGCCTGGTTGGTCGGGGTCCAACCGGCCATCGTGCAGGTATGTTTGTTGAGGCCGGGATTCGCGGCGGCAATGGCGGCGGCGAAGTTGCAGCTGGCTAGGGCACGCTGACCCCAGTACATCGGGTGCATGGCTTCCTGCAGGCGATCAGGGAAGGTGCTGCCCCACCAGAGTTGATCCCAGACTCACTAGGACTGCCTGCAGAACGTTCTCCGTGCCGCACACTGGTCTATTCGAGGAGCGCGACTTCGCCATTGTTCATGCCAATCTCCGGAGGTACTCATGACAACTGAACCAAGCCAGGTTGCTAGTCCAGACGGCACCGCGCCGACGGCAGACCACCCCAGTGCTGGCCAGCCACCAGCCGAGTTTGTGACTTCCTTCTTCCATGGCACTCGAGCGGATCTCAACACCGGCGACCGCATCACACCCGGCTACTCCTCGAACTACGGCAAGAGGAGGCAGGCGAACTTCGTCTATCTCAGCGCCAATCTCAATGTGGCCACCTGGGGAGCGGAACTGGCAGTCGGAGACGGCCCCGAGAGGATCTACGTGGTGGAGCCGACCGGACTACTTGAAGACGACCCCAATGTCACTGACAAGAAGTTCCCCGGCAACCCGACCAAGTCCTACCGCACCCGAGAATCAGTGACTGTCGTCGGTGAAGTCATCAACTGGCAAGGGCATCCCACTGAGGCGATACAGGCCATGAAGGAAAGTCTTGAGCGCCTCAAGGAACTCGGTGTCGAGCACATCGACGACTAGTCCTGCCCCCCAC
>JAUPKM010000060.1 GCA_030837445.1 Actinomycetota bacterium | reverse complement strand
GACCACACAGAATCGGCCGGACCCGGATGGACCTGGACCATGCCCAGCGGCCTCACCTACCGCGACACACCCAACCCACCCCTCGACCCCTAGCCGGTCGCAGGGGTGGGAGGGGGACGGGTGGTCCACGCGCAGTGTTGCCGTGATCGCCATCGAGGTTGACAGAGAGAGGAGCTCCAGTCGTCGCTGGCGTTGGGACTGCGCGCGGACCGTGCCGGCGTACCGGCTTGCTCGCTGGGGTGGTCCGGCCCGAAGAACGAGGGTTCCGGCGGTGGGCCACGTACTGCTGCCTCAGGACACTAGGTTGGGGTCATGTCGAACTCACCATTGGTTGCGGGATCGCAACCGGACCCGTCATCCCCATCGGATGTCGACGAACTACGGGCACGCCTGGCGAGGGCGTCGGCCGCAGCCGACGCGGCGGGCCTGGACGCACTGGTCGTCACCCCGGGCCACGATCTGACCTACCTGTGCGGCTACCGCGCCCTGCCGTTGGAACGGCTCACGGCGCTCCTTGTCAGACCCGGCAGCGACCCTTTGATGATCGTGCCGGAGTTGGAACGCCCCGCCGCCGAAGCGAGTCCGGTAGGTGGGCTACGGCTTGAGATCCGAACCTGGCAGGAAACGGAGGATCCGTGCCGACTTGTCGCCGCCAGCGTCCCGACGGCCAGTCGGATCGCGGTGGACGACCGGATGTGGGCCAGGACTGCCTTTGCCCTGCGGGACGCGATACCTCAAGCGGAGTGGGTCACGGCTGGCGATGTGATCGCCGACTTGCGGATGCGAAAGACCGCTGTCGAGGTGTTGGCGCTACAGGCGGCCGGAGCCGCCATCGATGCCGTGCACGCTCAAGTGGCCGGGCTACTGCGACCGGGCCGCACCGAGCGGGAGGTGGGTGGCGATATCGCCGACCTGATCCTGGCCTCCGGGCATTCCCAGGTCGACTTCGTGATCGTTGCGGGCGGTGAGAACGGCGCCAGTCCGCACCACGAGGTCTCAGATCGAGTGCTGCAGGTGGGGGACCCGGTGGTGGTGGACATCGGCGGCACGATGCCGTCGGGCTACTGCTCAGACAGCACTCGAACCTACTCAATCGGAGAGCCGTCGCCAGCATTCCTCACTGCCTACGCAGCCTTGCAGGACGCCCAGGCGGCCGCGGTTGCCCATGCCCGCCCAGGTGTGACCTGCGAGTCAGTGGACGCTGCCGCCCGCAATGTACTCACCGAGGCCGGCCTGGGGGAGGCCTTCGTACATCGCACCGGTCACGGTATTGGCCTTGAGACGCACGAGGAGCCCTACATCGTCAGTGGCAACACCCGAGTGTTGGAGCCTGGGATGGCCTTTAGCATTGAGCCCGGGTTCTACCTGCAGGGACAGTTCGGCGCCCGAATCGAAGACATTGTGGTCTGCGCCGAGGATGGTGTGGTCAACTGCAACAATCGACCCCGGGGGCTGGCAATTGTCGAGGTCTAGGAGCAGCTATGCGCGTCGTCCGGGAACTGCCAGATCAGGAGTCCGCGGATCTCTTGGCGCTGACCGTCGACCTAGCCACCCGCGAGTTGGCACCGGTCGCCGCCGCCGCCGAGGCGACTGCGGAATTCCCACGTGAACTGGTCCGGCTGTTGGGCAAATCCGGCCTGCTCGGGCTGCCCTACCCGGAGTCGTTTGGCGGCGGCGAGGTCCCCATTGACGTCTACCTACAGGTACTCGAGGAACTGTCGCGGGGCTGGCTGAGCGTCGGTCTGGGCGTCAGCGTGCACACGCTGTCCTGCTTCCCAGTGGTATCGGCTGGCACCGCCGACCAGCAAGCCGCACTACTACCCGAAATGCTCGGCGGTGACCTGCTGGGCGCCTACTGCCTGTCGGAGCCACATTGCGGGTCCGACGCGGCCGCTCTCACCACCGTCGCACGCCGCGATGGTGGTGACTACCTGATCGACGGCGTCAAATCCTGGATCACCCACGCCGGCGAGGCCGACTACTACATGGTCATGGCCCGCACCGGCGAACCCGGGCCGAAGGGAATCAGCTGCCTGCGGGTACCGGCCGATGCGACTGGCCTGTCCTTTGGTCCACCGGAGCGCAAAATGGGGATGCGTTCGTCGCCGACTGCGCAGGTGATCCTGGAGGGGGTCAGGGTGCCTGTCGATCAACGCATCGGCGCTGAGGGGGAAGGGTTTGCCATTGCCATGGCCGCGTTGGATACCGGCAGGCTCGGCATTGCTGCCTGCGCCGTCGGACTGGCGCAGGCGGCAATGGATGTGGCCGTGGACTACTCGCGGGAGCGGGAGGCGTTCGGGCAACCGATTGGCGATTTCCAGGGGGTGGGATTCCTGCTGGCCGACATGGCAACCGGGATCGCAGCGGCGCGCGCCCTCTACCTGTCCGCCGCGCGGGCGAAACAAGCAGGTCGACCATTCGGCACCGAAGCAGCGATGGCGAAATTGTTCGCCACCGACATGTGCATGAGGGTGACGACCGACGCCGTCCAGGTCCTCGGCGGCGCGGGCTATGTGGAGGACTACCCGGTGGAGCGCTACATGCGAGAAGCCAAGGTTCTGCAGATCGTCGAGGGCACCAACCAAATCCAACGGCTGGTCATCTCCCGCGCAATCAGCAAGGCGTGAAATCCTGGCGTTGAGGGTCAGGCGAATGACCTGCGCGGGGTCTCGCGACGACGTCAGATCTTCAGCAGGGATTCCCCCAAGTAGTGGCCGTCCTTGAACCCCG
>JAUPKM010000425.1 GCA_030837445.1 Actinomycetota bacterium | reverse complement strand
GCCCGGGTGAGGTGGAACTCGAGCACCCCGACCGGGTGCGCGGAGGTGGGCACGGTCTGAGGCCGGCTGCGGTCCACCACGCAGACCCGGCAGTAACACAGCGGGCATACCTGGCGGCAGGCGTGGCAGCGGGTGCACCGGGCGAACTCCGAGCGCCAGTAGGCCAGGCGCTCGGCCGGAGTCAGGCGCAGGAACTCCTCCACCCGCGCGTACCGGTCCCCCTCCGGGGGCTCCACGGCCGGGACCTCCGCGGCCGGGGGCTCCACGCCCGGGTCTGCCCCCTGGGGACCGTCCGCGAGCGCACCGGCCACCTCGTCGACGCCGCGGGGAGTGCGCACCGGACAGCTTCGGCACCGGGGCGCGCCGACGCCTTCGTCGTCGCAGGCGACGCCGATCACGTGCACGTCGTCGCGGACCAGCTGCGACTCCTGCACCAGCACCGCCACGGCGCGCGCGTCGCAGCCCTTGACGACGACGGCCGCCCGGCCCAGGGCCGCGACCTCGGGGCGGAGCAGGTAGGTGACCAGGTCCTGCCGGCACCGGCGGTCCAGGACCAGCGCGCCGACGTCCGCGGGGTCGGTGACGAACACCGGGCGGACGTCGCCCCCGCCGTCCGCGAGGACCTCCCCGTAGCCGACGACCACCTGCACCGTGCCCTCGGCGAGCAAGGTGCGGCAGCGCTCGCGCAGAGCGGCGGCCTCGGTGTCCGGGGCGTTCATCGGCTCTCCTCGGCCATCGCGCGGAAGGCGGTGTTCGGGCCCTGGGCGCGGGTCCGTTCGACCACCTCGGTGACGAACTCGGCCCACTTGCGGCCCTCGGCGGCCGAGATCCAGGCGAAGTGCACCCGGTCGACGTCCAGGCCGAGCAGATCCATCAGCGGGCGGAACACGCCCCAGCGGCGCCGGGCGTGGTAGTTGCCCGAGGTGTAGTGGCAGTCTCCCGGGTGGCAGCCCGAGACGATCACGGCGTCCGCGCCGCCTTCGAAGGCCTTGACCACCAGCTGGAAGTCGATCCGGCCGGTGCAGGGGGCGCGCACGATGCGGACGTTGGCCGGGTACTCCAGGCGGTTGGTGCCGGCGAGGTCGGCGCCCAGGTAGGTGCACCAGTTGCAGACCAGGGCGACCACCCGGGGCTCGAACGGAACCCCGGCGGGCTCAGGCTCGAACGGGACCTCGGCGGCTTCGGACTCGGCGCTCACAGGCTGATCCCCTCAAGTTGGGCGTACATCTGCTCCTCGCTGAAACCGTCGAGGTCGACGCTCTTGCTCGGGCACACGGCGACACAGGTGCCGCAGCCCATGCACAGGCCCTCGTTGACCCGGGCGGTGGTCCTGATCACGTGCCCCTCGCGGTCGAGCACGTCGGCGGTGCCGATCGCGGTGAACGGGCAGGTGCGCACGCAGGCCAGGCATCCGGAGCACCGGTTCGGGTCGACGTGGGCGATCTCGGGCTCGCGGGTCAGCTCGTCGCCGGCGAAGAGCACCGCGACCTTGCCCGCGACGGCTGATGCCTGAGCGACGCTCTCGGGGATGTCCTTGGGCCCCTGGCAGGCCCCGGCGAGGAACACCCCGGCGGCCGTGGTCTCGACCGGGCGCAGCTTGGGATGGGCCTCGGACATGAAACCGTCCTGGTCCAGGCCCACGTTCAGGCCGCGGGCGATCCGGTCCGACCCGGCGGCCGGGCGGATCGCGGTGGCCAGGACCACCAGGTCGGCCTCGAGGGTGAGCCGGCGTCCGAGCAGGGTGTCGGCACCGCTGACCACCAGGTGATCGCCGTCCTGCACGATCTCGGCGACCCGGCCGCGGTGGTACCGCGCGCCGTCCTGCTCCACGGCACGGCGCACGAACTCGTCGTAGCCCTTGCCGGCCGCGCGGATGTCCATGTAAAAGACGTGCGCCTCGCCGTCGGGCACCTTGTGCCGGTAGAGCATCGTGTGCTTGGCCGAGTACATGCAGCAGACCTTGCTGCAGTACGAGATGCCCTTGGCGTCGTCGCGGCTGCCGACGCAGCTGACGAACACCACCCGCCGGGGTATCTTGCCGTCGCTGGGCCGACGCAGCTCGCCGCCGGTGGGTCCGGACGCCGAGACCAGGCGCTCGAACTGCAGAGAGTCGATCACGTCCGGGTAGCGCCCGTGGCCGTACTCGGGGTAACCCTGAAGGCGCGGGTCCGGCTGATCGGGGCCGATCGAGTACAGGTCGAACCCGGTGGCGACAACGACCGCGCCGATCTGCTCGGTCACGGTGCGGTCGACGTCGTCCAGGCGCACCGCCTCGGCCGCGCACTTCTTGGCGCACGCCCCGCAGCGGGGCTTCGGCCGGCCGGCGGCGACGTCCTTGAGGTAGATGCACGTCTCCGGGTCGATCACCGGGCGGGCCGGCACCGCCTGCGGGAACGGGACGTACACCGCGGTGCGGTTGCCGGTGCCGTGGTCGAACTCGCTGGGCACCTTCTTCACCGGACAGCGGTTCCAGCAGTCCCCGCAGCCGGTGCAGGCGTCGGTGTCGATGTAACGAGCCTTGCGCCGGATCGTGGCGGTGAAGTTGCCGACGAAACCGTCGACCTTCTCGACCTCGGCGTGGGTGTACAGGGTGATCCGCGGGTGCTGGCCGACCTCGACCATCCGGGGGGTGAGGATGCACTGCGAGCAGTCCAGGGTGGGGAAGGTCTCGGACAGCCCGGCCATCGTGCCGCCGATGCTGGGCGCCCGCTCGACCAGGACCACCTCGTGGCCGGCGTCGGCGATGTCCAAGGCGGCCTGGATCCCGGCCACTCCCCCGCCGATCACCAGGGCCCGCTTGGTCACCGGGACCCGCACCGGGTGCAGCTCACGGTCGGCGGCCACCTTCTGGACGGCCATCCGGACGATGTCCACGGCCTTGTCCGTGGCGGTGGCCCGGTCATGGTGCACCCAGGAGCACTGCTCGCGGATGTTGGCCATCTCGACCAGGTACGGGTTCAGGCCGGCCGCCGCGGCAGCGCGCCGGAAGGTCCGCAGGTGCATGTGCGGCGAGCAGGAGGCGATGACGACGCCGTCCAGACCCTGCTCGGCGATCGCCGCGCGAACCCGGGCCTGCCCGGGGTCCGAGCACATGTACGTGTAGTGCGTGGCCAGCTGCACGCCGGGCAGCACGGCGATCCGCTCAGTGGCGGCCTCGACGTCGACGGTGCGGGCGATGTTCTCCCCGCACCAGCACAGGAACACTCCGATCCTGGACATCAGCTACTCCCCCCGCTTCCCGGCCGTGGCGCCCGGTCCGGCGTCCGCCGTGGTGCGAGCGGGCACGAGGTGACGGTCCACGCCCAGCACGCTCGGGGACAGGCCCAAGGCCAGGCCGACCAGGTCGCTGAGGTAATAGACCGGCAGGTCGCCGGGCACGCCCGCCGCGCGGGCGGCGTCCTGCTGCTTCATGTCGAGGTTGACGTGGCACATCGGGCACGCGACGACCAGGCAGTTCGCCCCGTGGGACCGGGCGTCGGCGAGCACCCGGCCGGCGAGGTGGGCGACGGTCTCCGGGTCGGCGATCGTCAGGCCGGCCCCGCAGCACTCGGTCGCCGCGTTCCAGTCCACCGGCTCGGCGCCGAGGGCGGCCAGGATCTCCTGCATCGAGGTGGGGTGCTCGGGGTCGTCGAAGGCGACCACCGCCCGGGGGCGGGTGAGCATGCAGCCGTAGTAGCAGGCAGGGCGGAACTCACCCAGTTCACGCACCGCACGCTCCCGCAGGGTGTCCGCCCCGACCTGCTGCAGCACCTGCACCAGGTTGAGGACGTCGGTCGCGCCGGTCACCGGGGCCTCGACGATCCGGGACATCTTCTCCCGCGCCTCGGGGTCGTTCTGCAGGAGGCGTTTGGAGGCACAGAACTCCATCGAGCACAGCGGGCACGGGGCGAGCAGCTGGTCCAGGCCGTCGCGCTCGGCGATGGCCAGGTTGCGGGCGGGCAGGGCCACGGCCAGGGTGCGGCTGACCGAGTGGGCAGCGGTCGCGCCGCAACAGACCCAGTCGTCCAGCTCGGCGAGGTCGACGCCGAGCACGCCCAGGCAGGCCCGGACCGACTGCTCGTAGTCGTTGGAGGACCCGTGCAACGCGCAGCCGGGGTAGTAGCCGATCTTCACTGGTCCTCCCGCAGGCTGCGGTCGACGATCCGGGCGACCAGGGCGCGGTCGCGCACCCGGTCCCCGGTCAGGGACAGGCGCCGGCGGGCCAGAAGCCGCGGCGCCAGGGGGGCGTCCTGGAGCAACCGCGGCACGCTGCCGTCGCGGGCCAGTGCCTTGGTCTTGAACCGGGCGATCAGCCCCAGCTCACCGACCCGGCCGTCGCGGCGGATCCCCGCGAGAAACTCACGCTGGAACAGGACGGTCCGCCGCACGCCAGGAGCGGCCGTGCCGCGGCGCACCGACAGGGCGCGGCAGGCGTCCATCAGCCCGGCGGGGTCGGCGTTCTTGGGGCACCGGTCAGAGCACTGGTGGCAGGCCACGCAGCGCCAGATCATCTCGCTGGCCAGGACGGCGTCCACCTCACCCGCCTGGAGCAGGCCCATCACCTGGTGAGGCATCAGATCGACCAGATCCGCGACGGGGCAACCCGCGGTGCACTTGCCGCACTGGTAGCAGGAGGTCGGCGGAGGGATCGGAGCGGGTATAACGGACGAGTCCGGAGGCCTCACAGCAAAACCCCTCACCATTGAGTGTGGTCAGACCACATGACTGGTCATACCATAGATATGATCCGCTTCCTGCGGGAGAGGGAACCGGCAAGAATTTGCGGACGACAGCTCTCAGGACCCCGGGATGTGACCTCGCCGCCCGCACGCCCGTGCCCGTGATCGTCCTCCGATCGCCCCGGCGCCCGGCCTACCCCGCTGGACCGCGACGCCTGGCAAGCCGACAGATCCCCCGGAAGTCCTCCGCCCGGACGGTCTCAGCGGCCGTGACCTCGATGGCGACGACCTCACCGGGTACTCATTCCGGCGAGATACCCGGCCAGGCCGGAGTGTCTCGAACCGAGGAGCACGCCGAGCGCCGACATCAGGTCGGGCACGGCGCGGGCCAGGAACGACTCCAACCGCTCGACGTTCTCTGTGAAGCGATCGTTGGCAGCGGCTTCGGTCCGGTAGCTCGCTTCCGGCGACCGCAGTCCACGACGTCTCCGGCTCAGATACCGCGGTCGCCGGATCCGGTCACCAGCTCGACGTCGTCACGCCGGGCAGACAACCGGAGTGGGCGAGTTCCCGCAGCCGGATGCGGGAGAGACCGAAGCTCCGGTAGACCGACCGCGGGCGTCCGTCGACGACGTCCCGGTTCCGCAACCGGGTGGGGCTGGCGTCACGGGGGAGCGCGTGCAGTGCGGCCATCGCGGCCTGCCGGTCACCCGGCGGAAGATGGGGGTTCACACTGGCGCGCTTGAGTTCCAGGCGTCGCTCGGCGTACCGGGCGACGACCTCCCGACGCCTCGCATCCTTGACGATCTTGCTCTTCTTGGCCATGGTCAGCGCTCCTCTCGGAATTCGACGTGCCGCCGGACCCGGGGGTCGTACTTGCTCAGGACGAGCCGGTCGGGATCGTTGCGCCGGTTCTTGCGGGTGACGTAGGTGTATCCCGTCCCAGCGGTGGAACGGAGCTTGACGATGGGCCGGTTCGCGGTACTGCGGGAGGCCATCAGAGCTTCTCCCCTCGCGCGAGCAGGTCACGGACGACGGCGTCGATACCACGTCGGTCGACGGTCTTGATGCCCTTCGCACTGAGGGTCAGCCGCACGTGCCGGCCGAGGCTGGGCGCCCAGTACCGCTTGTGCTGGATGTTCGGGTCGAAGCGACGCTTGGTGCGACGGTGGGAGTGGGAGATCGAATGGCCGAAGCCGGGAACGGCTCCGGTCACCTGGCAGCGTGCGGACATGTCCGGCCTCTCCTCGGAGGAACGTTGTTGAAAACGGGTTTCATTATGCATGATAGGGGCATGCCCCACCCCGCCACTCCTCCCGTTCCCGTGCTGACCGTCTGCTCCGTCGATCCCGTCCTGCGGGACAGTGCCTGCACCGGGCTGCTGCTCGACCTGCCCGGAGCGCTGGCCGTCCGGCACGATCTCCAGCCCTTGGACGACGGAGCGAGCCTGCTCCGACGCACCGTCTTCGACGCTTCGGGAACTCTCGAGCACGTCGAGACCCGGCTGGAGCACGGCTGCCTGTCCTGCGCGCTGCGCGAGGACGTCCTGCCCACGCTGCTTCGGCTCGCCCAGGAACGCCCCTCGGCACTGGTCCTGGCCCTGCCGGTGACGGCCGAGCCACTGCCTGTGGTCAAGGCCCTGACCGCGTCCACTCACACCGATCCGCCGTGGTTCGCCTTGTCGCAGGCCCAGTGGCAGGCCGAGGCCCGGACGGGGCTGCGCGTCGCCGCGGTCGTCGCCGCCCTCGACGGTGACGCACTGGAAGAAGATCTTTTCGGGGACGACGACGTCGCGGACCGAGGGATGGCGCTGTCGGAGTTCGACGACCGAGGCATGGGCGAGGCCCTGAGCCGCCACCTCGAGTACGCCGACGCCATCCTCGTCGCCGGCCGGGCAACCCCCCGGCAGAGAACCATCCTGGCTCATCTCGCGCTGCCGGAACTCGCCGCGGAGGTGTCTCCGCTCCACGAGGCCGACGCCACACGCCTGCTCGCCATGACCAGACCGCTGTCAGACCCTCGGGGCGACCTGCTGCGGACCGAGCCCTCAGGATCGGCGGACGCCTACGGCGTGTGGTCTGTCGACCTGTGCAGCGACCGGCCACTGCACCCGGACCGCCTCCTGGAGCGCATCGAGGACCTCGGCTGTGGCCGGACCCGGGCCTGCGGCCACTTCTGGGTCCCCACCCGCCCCCGCAACGCCTGCGCCTGGGACGGCGCCGGCGGGCAGCTGAGCATCGGCACCATCGGCCCCTGGCCGCCCGGACGACGCCCCATCACCCGGCTGGTCGTCACCGGTACCGACGGGAGCGAGTGGTCGCGTACCCCGCAGGACCTCCGATCGATCTTCGACACCGTCCTGCTCGACGACGCCGAAATGGCACGAGGGTCGCGGTGGTGGGCGAACCGCCCCGACTCCTTGGACCCCTGGCTCGGGGATCCCCACGAACTGACCGACTGCGCCTGACCGATCCAGCCCTCTCCCGACCCCTGAGGTGATCTCTCATGAAGAAAGACATCCACCCCCACTACCGGCCCGTCGTCTTCCGTGACCGGACGGCGGGATACGCCTTCCTCACCCGCTCCACCGCGCGTACCGACGCCTCGATCACCTGGGAGGACGGGAACACCTATCCCCTCATCGACGTCGACATCTCCAGCGCCAGCCATCCCTTCTGGACCGGCAAGACCCGCGCGGCCGACACGGAGGGACGCATCGCACGCTTCCGCCGCCGCTACGGCCAGGACGGCGACGCATCGTCCCGAGGATGACCGGCCGGCGCCAGGACGCGACACCGGCCGCGAAGCGTTCCGACACCCCCGCTCAGGCGGGGGTGTGCTTCGTCCGAGCGACCGTCGTACGGATCAGCGAGGCGAGGAAGGGGACCCGGTTCATCTGATGAGCCTCGGCGGCCCGGTCGACCGCGGCAAGGGTCTCGTCGTCCAGCGGGACCTGGACGCCCTGGTGCCGCTGCCCGGTGACGACGGCCTCGACGGCCTTGGCGAGGAAGCGGCTGCGATTCATGGAATGCGACTCCGCAGCCCGGTCCACGGCACGCAGTAGGTCCTCCGGAATGGTGATGTTGATCCGGACGGACGGACTCCGCGGCGCGGTGACCGCCAGTTCAACGACCACCGCCGTGCCAGTCGTCTCGGCGAGGATCTCGTCAAGGGTGCGGGAGTGCCTGATCCGTTCCTCCACCGGGATGGAGGCGAGGTGATCCTCCAGAGCCTGGCTGGCATGGGCACGGGCATCCTCGACGGTGGCACCATCGGCGCTCAGACCGGGTACGTCCGGAAAGACGACGTGAAAACGATCGTCGTGACGGGTGATGACGGCGGTGTACCCGGACATGAGGCCTCCCTGTGAGCAACTCGTTCCTCAGATCATACACACCTATACACACTTACGGGTGTCACTGCTGGTGGATCGCCTTAACGAACAGCAACGTGTTGGGGGATGTCCTGGAACGGTTGACGCCGGATCCGGTGGGTGAGCACCAGAGGGGCAGCCTCCGCGACGTCGCCGGGCTCCACCTCGGTCCGCCCGCACCAGGCGGCGAGGGCTATGGCGGCCCGGAGCAGGGTGAGGTCACCCCGGTGGCCGTCCACCCCGGCGTCCAGGCAGGTGGTGGCGATCTCGAGCAACAGCTCGCCGGGAGTGGTGACCCTCGGCAGGAGGGCTGTGGCAGTGGCGATCCGGGCGCGCAGGGCGGAGGTCTGCCCCGACCACCGGGCGACGAAGGCATCCGGGTCACGTTCGTAGGCCAGCCGCCGTTGCATGATCTCCACCCGCTGTCGCGGGTCGGTGCAGCCCTCGACCGTGACGCAGAGGCCGAAACGGTCCAACAGCTGCGGACGCAGCTCGCCCTCCTCGGGGTTCATGGTGCCGACCAGGGAGAACCGGGCCGGGTGAGTGAGGCTGACCCCTTCGCGCTCCACGGTGTTGACACCCATGGCCGCGCTGTCGAGCAGCAGGTCCACCAGGTGGTCGTCGAGCAGGTTGACCTCGTCGACATAGAGGATGCCGCCGTGGGCGGCGGCCAGCAGCCCCGGTTCGAACCGCCGGACCCCCGCGGTGAGGGCCCGTTCCAGGTCGAGGGCTCCGGCGACCCTGTCCTCGGTCGCGGCCATCGGCAGTTCGACCACAGGGGTCCGCCGGTGGCGCGCCGGGACAGGGTCGGCCCGACGGCAGGAGAGGTCGTCGCAGCCTGTGGTGCAGAGCAGGCCGCGCTCGGCGACGGTCAGCCGGTACCGGCAGCCGTCGACCACCTCCCGCTCTGGCAGCAGCTCGGCCAGAGCCCGGACCGCGGTCGACTTGGCGGTCCCCTTCTCCCCCCGGATCAGGACCCCGGACAGGACCGGGGCGACGGCGGCGAGGATCAGGCCGAGTGTCATCCGTTCCTGCCCGACAAGGGCGACGAACGGGTACGGGGGACGGCTCACGGCAGGTGTCCTTTCACGACGGTGACGAGGTCGGTGGCCTTCAGCTCGGCCAGGCCGAAGACCGGGGCTCCGAGAGCGGCTGCGATCCGTTCGGCGTGATGCAGCCGGACCCCGGTCGGGTCCTCGGTGTCCACCACGATCCAGCGAATCCGGCGGTCGGTGGCGATCCTGGCGGCCACGCCACACGCCTCGGCGAGATCCCCGAGACCGCCGTGCAACCCTGCGGTGGCGTGCCCATCGGTGATCAGGATGGCCAGTGGCCGCAGGTCGGGTTCGCGGACCATCGCCGGTCGCAGAGCCTGGTAGGCGGTGGCCAGACCGGCGGCCAACGGAGTCCGCCCGCCCACCGGCAACTGGTGCAGCAGCCGGCTCGCCACCTCGACCGAGGCGGTCGGCGGCAGCAGCACCTGGGCGTCGGCGCGACGGAAAACCACCAGGCTGACCCGGTCGCGCTGCTGGTAGGCGTCCAACAGCAGGCTGAGGACGGCGCCCTTGCTGGCGACCATGCGGCCTCGAGCACCCATCGAACCGCTGGCGTCGACCACGAACATGATCAGTGTGCCGACCCGTCGTCGGCGAATCTTGCGATGCCAGTCGACAGGGCGGATCACCAGCCCACTGCTGCCAGGAACCCGGCGGCCGGCCTGGTGCGCCGCCGCGGCCCGCAGGGTGGCGTCCAAGGCGAGGTCATGGCAGTCGGTGGCCGGGCGGCTGCGCACATACCGGCCACGCCGGTCGGCGCTGCGGCTGCGATGACGGCGACCGGACCCGCTGCGGGCCAGCCGGTCCTCGACCGGGCGCAGCGGCCTGGTCCGGAACGGGTCACCACAACCGAGTACCAGGTCGTCGGGGACCACCGGTTCGGCACGGTCGTCCGGCCCGTCCCCGGCCGTGTCGTCCGGCGTCG
>JAUPKM010000424.1 GCA_030837445.1 Actinomycetota bacterium | reverse complement strand
TTAAGTGCCGATAATGGACATTATGTCAATCCGAACGGTCGATATTGCATTTGATGCAATCCAACGATCCACCGATCTGGCTGGTCGGATGTCGTGAGCCGGAGTGCCCTGAATCCCTTGCATAGCAAGGCTTTGAGCGTGCGACTGTTGCTGCTGCGGAGCGCAGTCTGTCGGCTGTGCTCGTTCGTTGAGTGTGCGAGTTCGCCGTGGATTCACGCTCAGATTCAGGGTATCTTGCATCTGATGCATGATTCGCGCATTTGATGCAAGGGGGTTTGGGGTGCCTGTCGACGAGGTTGGACGGGTTGTGGTGCTGCCTTCGGTGCGGCTGCTGCAGCCGGCTGAGCAGGTGCTGGAGGACATGTTCACTGGTTGGCGCAATCAGCAGTTGAGCCGGAACTTGGCGTTCGCGACGATCGACGGCCGTGAACGGCTGGTGCGACGTTTCGTCGACCACAGTCAGGCGTGGCCGTGGACGTGGACCCACCAGCATGTGGACGAGTTCTTCGCGGATCTGCGGGCGGTGCAGGGTCGCCGCCACACGACGGTGCGCGCGTATCAGAACGCGCTGCGCCTGTTCTGTGCCTATGTGGCTCATCCCGATTACGGCTGGGACCGCATGTGTGAGTCGCTGTTCGGGTCGCACCCTAGTCAGGTGGTGTTCGAGTGGAACGCCGCGGTGCATGCCCAGGTTGGCGAGAGTGACCCGCGCAAGCGCGCGTTCACTAAGCAGGAGCTGCAGGCGTTCTTCGACCGGGCTGACGACGAGGTGGACCGGATCCGCGCACTGGGTCGCAAGGGTGCTCTGCCGGCGTGGCGAGACGCAGTGCTGTTCAAGGTCGCCTACGCGTGGGGTCTGAGGAGGAACGAGGTCAGGCGACTGCAGCGTGTGGACTTCTCACCGAATCCGAAGGCTCGCGAGTTCGGCCGGTACGGGGTCGTGGCCGTGCGCTACGGAAAGGCGCAGCGGGCGTCGGCACCGAAGCGCCGCGGCGTGTTGACCGTGTTCGACTGGTCGGTCGACGTCGTCGACCAGTGGATCCAGGAGGGACTTCCCCGCTTCGGCGGCGACGGCATGGACCTGTTCCCTTCGGAACAACATGGGGTGGTCGGCGCCGCGATCGGCGACCGGTTCCGCCGCTACCGCGACGACCTCGGTCTCGATGAGGGGTTGGACCTGCATTCGCTGCGTCGCTCCTACGTGACCCACCTGATCGAGGACGGGTTCGATCCCCTGTTCGTCCAGCAGCAGGTCGGCCACGAGCACGCCTCGACCACCGCGATCTACACCTGCGTGTCCAGCGACTTCCGCACTCGGACACTTCGCGAAGCGTTGGACCGGTCCCTGACCCAAGCCTTATCGAAACAGGAGTCGTCATGAAACGACAGGTTGACTACCAGTGGCATCTGGCCGAAGTGATGGCCCGCCACGGACTGCACAACTCCACCGACTTGGGGGGCCTGCTGCACCAGCGCGGCATCACGCTGTCGACTTCACAGGTGTATCGCCTGGTCACCCAACGACCGGAGCGGGCGTCGCTGAAGGTGCTGGCGGCACTGTGCGACATCTTCGACTGCGAACTCGCCGACCTGGTTACGGTGACCGCTGCCGACGCCGCGCCACGCAAGCGCGCTTCCGGCCAGGCCGGCAACGTCGTGGACCTGAACCAGACGATCCGACCGAAACGGGCCCGAGTGGTCCACGACAGTGACTCCTGATCCCCCCGACCAGCCGTGGGTGCGCAACCGGCGACGGGGCCGGCCGCGGGTTGCGGAAGGAAACAAGACCTGTTGCCGTTGCGGGCGTGCGATGCGCCGCGCGTCGGCCCGGATGCCCGACGGCAGGTTATGCAGGCTGTGCTTCGAAGAAGCCGCCGCCACCTACGGCACCTGCCCCGGCTGCCACAGCCACCGACTCCTTCCCGGACTGGATCCGGGCACCAGGATCCGTTTATGTTGTGACTGCGCAGGAGTGACACGCAGTTTCGAGTGCGGAACGTGTGGTGACGAGGCGCTGATCTACCGTGACGGCAACTGCCGACGATGTGCGTTGCGGCTGCAACTCACTGAACTGCTCCACCCCGAGGATCACCCAGGCGGCCGGGCGTTGCTGCTGGAGTTCGCCAAGGTGGAGCGACCGGCCAGCATTATGACGTGGCTTCTCAATCCCAAAGCCACGGAACTCCTCGCGGGACTCGGGACCGGCGCCATTGCCTACACCCACGAGGCCTTGGACGAGCTGCCCCACTCAAAGACCACCGAACACATCCGGGATGTGCTCGTGCAAGCCGAAGTCCTTCCCGCTCGTGACCGGCACCTCCCCGGGTTCCTGAGGTGGCTGGACCTGAAACTTGCCGCCATACCCGACGGTGAGCGCCGTCGAACCATCCGCCAGTTCGCCCGGTGGAAGTTCGTCGTGGCTATCCGCAAGTTGGTCGACGAGGGGCGACCAACACACGGCGCGATCGCCCACGCCCGCCAAAGCATCACCGTCGCCGATCAGTTCCTCACGTGGCTGCATGAGCAGCACCAACCCTTAGCCACCACCACGCAGCTGGATCTGGAACAGTGGCTCGCCACCGGCAACTCCACCCGCACCCGCGTCCGCCCATTCATCGCCTGGGCGGTCCAGTCCCGCACTGCCACCGGCCTGACCATGCCCGGCACCAAGTCCAACGACGGCCCGGAGATGGACCACCACCACCGACTGGAGTGGATCCGGCGGTGTCTGACCAACACCGACGTCCCACGCGATGAGCGGGTGGCCACCTTGCTCCTCCTGCTCTACGGCCAGCCCCTGACTCGGATCGCCGCCCTACCCGTCTCCGCGGTGGAAGTCGACGAGTCCGGCAACACCTTCCTACGCTTCCAACGCGTCCGCACTCCGGTTCCCGAGCCGTTCGCCACACTCCTGCTGGAACACCGCGACCATCGCTCCCCCACCCGCACCACCAGCGGAGTCGAGTCACCCTGGCTGTTCCCAGGCATCCGAGCCGGACAACACGTCACCGCGCAGACGATGATGGCCAAGATCCGCAACAACGGAGTCGACCTGCGCGCAGCCCGCAACGCTGCCTTACGAACGCTCGTGCGGGAAGCGCCCGCACCCCTGATCGCCAAGTCGCTCGGCTACAACGACAACACGATCCACCGTCACGCAGCCATCGCCGCCAGCCAGTTCCAGCAGTACGCCGCCAGCCGGCCGACGAGGGCATCCAGCTGACAACTCAGAGTGAAAGCAGCCAGATCGGAATACCGTGGCTCACTGCGCGGCCACACGCGCTTGGTGGTCGAGGACGGCTCGACAAACCAAACCCAAGCTCGCGACCAAGCCGACAAGAAGGCCGCCCAGGATCAACACGAGGATCCCCCATGAGGACCCAGGAGACGTGCCGCCGGTGGCATCAGTGACGTTGCCGGCCTGGAAGAACACCAGCACCGGAACGACGAACAGGCCGGAAGCGATCCCGACCCCGCGCGCCCACAGGCGCAGCGCTCGCGGCCCACGCCCGGTGGCACGGACTGCGCCCCACCCGGCGACCACACCCACGAGAACAGCGGCCGCGCCGATGGCCGCCAGGGCACGAACGAAGCCGGGGCCGACGAGGGTGAGGTCAGGGCCGCCCTCCCCCAACAGCAACGCCAGCGCGATCAGGGTCCCGAACCCGTATCCCACCACCGCTGACGCCGCGGCCTTCGCCCACATGACAACCCCCGACGGCCGGTCTGAAAGGCGAACGCCTTCCCCCGGATTATGGCATTGGACCAACTCGCGCTGGAGCGATCAGACTCAGCAAGCGGGCCGAGGTGGAACATCGCGACCGAGGAGACCGAGCATGCGCGAGGGACGCCGATGCATCCCGGCGATCCGGAAATGCGACCCAAGAAGTACGCTGCCGACAGCGGGATACGGAGCCTGCTTGAACAAGCCAACCGGGGGCGCCAATGACTGACCCGACGACACCCGGTGTCGCTGCAGCAGGTGGCGATGGAAGCCCTCGGATTCCCGTGGGAAGGGGGCGATCGATCGTCTTTCGGGTCACTTGGGTCTGTAACGAATTTTGTGTTTGAGTCTTCGGCGTGAACTCCGCGGCTACGGGCCGTGGTTTGGAGAAGATCAATCATGGAAGAGAACAGTAGCGAGGATTCGGCCCTGTCGGGGACGTTGGTTCCTGCCGATCTTGATATGTCTGCGATGGCGCAACTATTGGTGGATCAGGCCCGCTCTCAGGGTGTACAGCTCACGGGTCCGGGAGGCCTGCTTAACGAACTGACGAGCCGAGCGCTGGAATCGGCGTTGCAGGTCGAGATGAGTGAGCACCTGGGATACGAACATGGTCAGGCCCCGGGTGATGGTGGCGGGAATTTGCGGAACGGGTCGACACGAAAAACGATCCGCACCGACATTGGTGAGGTCACCATCCAAGTGCCTCGCGACCGCAAAGGGACGTTCGAGCCGTTGATCGTGCCGAAGCATGCCCGCCGTTTGGAAGGGTTCGAAGCAGCGGTCCTATCGCTGTATGCCAAGGGAATGACCACCGGTGACATCGCCAACCACATCGCCGATATCTACGGGGCGAATATCAGCCGCGAAATGGTGTCACGGGTCACCGATTCCGTTATCGACGACATGAACAACTGGCAGAACCGGCCACTGGACGCGATCTATCCAGTGATCCTGATCGATGCCATCGTCATCAAAGTTCGGGAAGGAACCGTGGCCAACAGGCCCGTATATGTGGCGATGGGGATAACGATGGATGGCACGCGAGACGTGCTGGGCATGTGGGTCGGGCCTTCAGGTGGTGAAGGCGCGAAGCAATGGATGAACCTACTCACCGAACTGCGCAACCGCGGAATCCAGGACGTGTTCATCGTCTGCTGCGACGGACTCAAAGGCCTACCCGATGCGATCAACGCGACATGGCCGCTGGCCACCGTGCAGACCTGCGTTGTGCATTTGGTGCGCAACAGTTTCCGATACTCGTCACGGCATGACTGGCAGAAAGTCAGCACCGGCCTTCGCTCGATTTACACCGCACCCACCGTCGCCGAGGCCGAAACCCGATTCGCCGATTTCGCTGACAGGTGGGATAGCAAATATCCCGCTATGGTGGCGATGTGGCGGCGATCATGGAACGAATTCGTGCCGTTTCTGGACTTCCCGCCAGAGATCAGGAAATTGATCTACACAACCAACGGCATCGAGTCACTCAACGCCCGATTCCGGCAAGCCACCAACCGGCGCGGACACTTCCCCACCGAACAAGCAGCACTCAAGGTCCTGTACCTGACGGTGCTAGAACGACGACCGAATCGCAAGAATCCAACGGGAGTCATCTCCGGCTGGAAATCCATCCTCAACACCCTCGCCATCACCTACGGCGACCGACTCAACATCAACTAGCCAATGACCCAAACACAAAGTTTGTTACAGACCCCCCAAACACAAAGTTTGTTACAGACCCGGTCACTTGGCTTGTGCTCACCGTCGGGTGGGCCTGCCTGGCGGTCCTATACGCCGCCTACCTGGCGCTGGTCGTGGCTGGTTCCCCCTTCGCCTGCCCGGACCCCGTCGATGATTCAACCTTCGGGGAGGCTCAATGGTCGTGGGAGTACATGGGAAACGCCTGCACCTTCACCCATGCCACCTGGCTGCGGCCCGGTGAGTCGGTGTCGCTTCACTCCTCCTCGGCATGGCTGGGCATCCTTGGACTCATCTGTGTGGCGGTGACACTACTACTCCTCGGGTTCACGGGCCTGCGTGCGACCAGAGCTTCGGATCGAGAGTGGCGGGGGTCGGAAGGAACTGACCGTGGCTGAGGGTGGACGATTGGCTGCCCCTAAAACTGTGGCTCCGGGCGAATTCGAGCGTTCCCGTGAGACCACCTGGACGGTCAGCGACTCGTCCCTGCGCGTGAGCGGGTTTAAAGCGTCTCCCGATGGCTTGTTCGTCACCGTGACAGTGCTCGGCCACGCGTTGGTGGTGGATCCGGTGACGGGATTCGCAGGACCAAAGCGGTCCGACACCGTCGGCCCCAGTGTCTGGCTGGCAGTGGGGCGACGCACGATCCTGGCCGAGATTCAGGGCGGCTCGGTCCTGCACCCTGAGCACCCAGGTGACCCAGCCCTATCCACCTACGATCTGTGGTTCCCCTTCAACCCTGAGGAACTCGATAACACTGTCCACTTGCACGTTGACTGGCCGTCGGTGCTCGGCGAGAGAAGTGTCCGCGTGACGAACACCGAGATCAGTGACGCCGCTGCAAACACCCTGACTTGGCCAACACGGCCAAGTCCGTGAGTGTTGCTAGTGACAGACTCGCCGCACGGGACCGGGTGACGCGCCTGGCCCGGCTGCGACCGTGGGGGCTGTGATGAAGACACGTATTCCCATCTCCTTCCTTGTGGCGGGACTCGTGTTCGTCGGCGTGGCAGTGTTCGCGCGCTGGGCCGGACCCAACCCGCCCGGATACACGGTGGCGGCGCCGACGGAGGTCCTGGCCTACGAGTGCGGCGGCATGGACGTTCCCGACATGACCCCGGCACGCATCAACGCGGCGCTCACGGCCGAACAGGTGGGATCAGTGACGATCTGCCGCCATCCAGCAGCGGCGGGGTTCACCACCTGGACAAACGTCGACACTGCCGGAAGAGAGGCAGCCGGAGACGGCCCCGCAGTGTCGCAGGCGCAGGTTCAGGCCCTTCTCGACGCCTTGGCGACACCCGACGAACTTCTGCCGATGCCCAACTCGTGCACTGCCATTGGCGTGACACCCGCAGACCCGCTCTACCTCACCCTCGTGAACGCACGGGTGCTGCAGCCGGTCATCCCGGTCGACCACTGCGACCGGCAGACCGAGCGCGCGCGGCAGGTGATCGATTCCTTTCCCGATGGGACCTAATGGCAAGAACGGTCTCGGGGTCGTGAATACCGACTCATCGAATACTGGCGTTCACCAGTACGGGCTGGGAGAGGGGCGGCCCGCTTCCCACCCACCACGGGATCATGAGCTGACCGCCCTTCCTGAAGCAGGTATATCGGCACCCCACGATGCCGCCACGAACCCAAGCAACGGGAGATGCGCACTAGGTGTACTCGGCCGTCAGGTTTCCCACCCGAATCATCACAGCGCTCAGGAGGGTCATGGTTCACGTACGCAAGTCGCAAGTCCGCAAGGGGGGACCTCCGCTACGGCGGTTCCCTGAGCCGTAGACGCACCGCGCGGCGGACTGGCGGCG
>JAUPKM010000423.1 GCA_030837445.1 Actinomycetota bacterium | reverse complement strand
GGTCGTCCCGCAGGACCCGCGGATCAAGCAGTACGTCGCCGACGAACTCGCCGAGGGCAAACAATGGCCCGAACCATGGCTGTCGCTGAATCCGACGTTCGCGTCCGGCGGCTCCATCGACGACCTGGTGGCCGACGGCCTGCTGCACCCCGAGTGCGCAAAGATCTTCCGCCCGAAGGTGCACGTCGCGGACACCGGCGAGCGGCCGATCACCCTGCACCGCCACCAGCGCGAGGCCATCGAGACCGCACGGTCGGGCAAGAGCTATGTGCTCACCACCGGCACCGGTTCAGGAAAGTCGCTGGCCTACATCATCCCGATCGTCGACCGGGTGCTGCGCCAACAACCGAGGCAGCGCGGCGTCAAGGCCATCATCGTCTACCCGATGAACGCCCTGGCCAACAGTCAGGTGGGCGAACTCGAGAAGTTCCTGCGCTTCGGCTACGGCGAGGGCAACGAGCCGGTGACCTTCGCCCGCTACACCGGCCAGGAACAGGGCGAGCGACGTGAGGCGATCCTGCGCGATCCGCCCGACATTCTGCTCACCAACTACGTGATGCTCGAGTTGATGCTCACCCGACCCGAGGAGCGGCGAAAGCTCGTCGACGCCGCGAAAGGCCTGGAATTCCTGGTCCTCGACGAGTTGCACACCTACCGCGGCCGACAGGGCGCCGACGTCGCCATGCTGGTCCGCCGGGTCCGTGACGCCTGCCAGTCACCGACGATGCAGTGTGTCGGCACCTCGGCGACGATGGCCAGCGCGGGCACCGACGCCGACCAGCGCCGGGTTGTCGCCGACGTCGCGACGGGCCTGTTCGGCGCGGAGGTCACCGCCGACCGGGTCATCGGCGAAACACTCGACCACGCCACCACCGGCGACCCCGAAGACAACCTGCAGTTGACCCGCGAGGTCCAGGCCGGTGGGGCGCACGGCGACTACGAGGCGCTGGCCGGTTCGTCGCTGGCGTCCTGGATCGAGGCGACGTTCGGGCTTGCGATCGAACAGGATTCGGGTCGCGTCATCCGGCAGCGCCCGGCCATCGTCCGGGACTCCGCGGCGCGCCTGGCCGGCCTCACCGGGCGCACCGTTGACCAGTGCGCCCAAGCGATCCGGCACACCCTGCTGGCCGGTTCGGCGGCCAGACACCCCGCCACCGGCCGACCGCTGTTCGCCTTCCGCCTGCACCAGTTCCTCTCCAAGGGCGACACGGTGTACGTGTCCCTGGAGGACGAAGCCCGGCGGCACATCACCTCGCAGTACCAGGTCGCGGTGCCCGACCGGCCCGACCACGTCCTGATGCCGTTGGCCTTCTGCCGGGAGTGCGGTCAGGAGTACCTGGTGGTCGCCCGGTCCGTCGAGGGGTCGGACGTGATCTACCGTCCGCGCCGCGACCGCGACGCCAGCGGGGGAGACCAGGCCAACGGCTACCTCTACATCTCGACCGATCAGCCGTGGCCGGTGGATCCTTTACCGGAGGGCCGGTTGCCCGACTCGTGGCTGGCCGACGGGCAGGTCGCCGATCGCCGCCGCCCCTACCTGCCGCGCCGGGTCCGGGTCGACGTCGGCGGCACCGAGGTCAACGGCGCCGGGATCGAGGCGGCGTTCGTCCCGGCTCCGTTCCGGTTCTGCTTGCGCTGCAAGGTGTCCTACGAACAGGCCAGGGGCAGCGACTTCGCTAAGCTGGCGACGCTGGACGCCGAGGGCCGAAGCTCCGCGGTCTCCGTGCTCAGCACCTCGATCGTGCGCTCGCTGGACCGGATTCCGCCCGGCGAACTCAGCGCGGAATCGCGCAAACTGCTGACCTTCGTCGACAACCGCCAGGACGCCAGCCTGCAGGCCGGCCATTTCAACGACTTCGTCCAGATGGTCCAACTTCGAGGCGCTGTCTACCGGGCGTTGCAGAAGGGCAGCCTCTACCACGAGGACGTCGCCCAGCGGGTCGTCGAAAGCCTGCGCTTGCGGTTCGAGGACTACGCCGCCAACCCGGAGGCGGTCTACGGCGCCCGGTCGTCGGCCGAGCGCGCCTTCAGAGAGTTCATCGAATACCGGCTCTACTCCGACCTGCAACGCGGCTGGCGAGTCACGATGCCCAACCTGGAGCAGACCGGCCTGCTGGTGGTGGAGTACGAGTCGCTCTCCGAGATCGCCGCCGACGCCGCGCTGTGGGAGAAGGCCTACGAGCCGCTGCGCAATGCCACTGGCATCCAGCGAAAAGAGCTGTGCCAGATCGTGCTTGACGAGTTCCGCCGCGACCTCGCGGTGGCCATCGAGTGCCTGACCGACGACGGCTTCGACCGCCTGAAGCGCCAGTCCGATCAGCACCTCCAGGGACTGTGGTCGATTCCCCCGCATGAGCCGCGGCCCCGCCCGGCGGTGGTGTCCACCGCGACAGGCAGACCCGGTGCCCTGCGGTCGATCGCCCGCCTTACCGGACGCAGCGCGCTGGGACGCTACATCCGCGAGTCCAGTGGCCTGACCCTCGGCGGCGACCCGATGGACACCGCCGACTCCCAGAAGGTGATCGAGGACCTGCTCAAGGTTCTCGACCGCGCGGGCCTGCTGACCACCGTTGACGTGGAGGGCCTTGCGGGACCGAACTACCGGCTGAAAGCCTCCGCGGTGATCTGGAACCGGGGTGACGGACTCACCGGCGCACCCGATCCGCTGCGCAAGGGTTTCGACCCCGATCAGGGCACCCGGGTCAACCCGTTCTTCCTCGACCTGTACCGCCGCACCGCACCCGAACTCGTCGGCATGTACGCCCGCGAGCACACCGCCCAGGTCACCGCGGCCGACCGCGAGGAACGCGAAAAGGCCTTCCGCAAGGGCGAATTGAAGGTGCTGTACTGCTCGCCCACGATGGAACTCGGCGTCGATATCGCCAGCCTCAACGCCGTCACCCTGCGCAACGTCCCGCCGACGCCCGCCAACTACGCCCAGCGCAGCGGGCGCGCCGGCCGGTCCGGCCAACCCGCGCTGGTCACCACCTACCGCGCGACCGGAAACTCGCACGACCAGTACTACGTCCGGCGATCGGTCGACATGGTCGCCGGCTCGGTGGCCCCGCCGAGACTGGACCTGACGAACGAAGCCCTGCTTGCCTCCCACCTGCAGGCGCTGTGGCTGTCGGAGACCGGCGCGGACCTGCACTCGCGGATGCCCC
>JAUPKM010000422.1 GCA_030837445.1 Actinomycetota bacterium | reverse complement strand
GGGGTACCTGCAGAATCCGGGATCCCGCAAGATATCCCGCAACCGTGCCGGGTCGACCGGCGCCACAGACGCCTGCTTCGTGATCTGAACCATCGTCCTACCCTGCCACTGCCGCGGCGAGTGCGTCGCCAATCTGCGCCGTCGTGCGGGTATCCCGCCCTCTGCCGGCCAGATCCGCCGCCACTGCGCCCTCGACCCGAGCGGCCGCCTCGGCCATTCCCAGATGCTCGAGCATCATCGCGACCGACAGCACAGTCGCCGTGGGATCGGCCAGCCCTTTACCCGCGATATCGGGCGCAGACCCGTGCACCGGCTCGAACATGCTCGGATGCGTCCTGGACACGTCGATGTTGCCGCTGGCTGCCCTGCCGATACCACCGGCGATGGCGGCACCAATATCGGTGATGATGTCGCCGAAGAGGTTGTCCGTGACGACGACGTCGAATCGGGCAGGATCGGTGATGAAGAACATGGACGCTGCATCGACATGCAGGTAGTCGGTTCGTACGCCCGGAAATTCCGCCGCAATCTCAGCGAAGACTCTGCTCCAGAGGCTGCCGGCGTTGGTCAGCACATTTGTCTTGTGCACGAGCGTGACGTGACCGCGACGGTTGGTGGCGCGGGTGAAGGCATCGCGCACGATTCGTTCGACTCCGAACGCAGTGTTGAGGCTCTCCTCCACCGCTACCTCGTGGTTGGTGCCAATCCGTAGCCGACCGCCGGCGCCCACGTATGGGCCTTCCGTGCCCTCCCGGCAGACAACCATGTCGATGTCCTCCGGCGTCTTGCCCGCCAACGGTGTGTCCACGCCGGGGTAGAGCTTCACCGGGCGCAGGTTCACATGATGGTCCAGCGCGAATCGCAACCTCAGCAGCAGGCCCCGCTCCAAGACTCCGGGCGGCACGCTCGGGTCGCCGACTGCACCCAGCAGAATCGCGTCGTGTTCGGAGATTTCAGCCAGCACGCTGTCCGGCAGAACCTCCCCGGTGGCGTGGTACCGCTTCGCTCCGAGGTCGTAGTCATTCGTCACCAGTTGGACGGCTGGGTCCACCGCGGTCGCCGCAGCCAGCACCTTCAGCCCCTCGGTCACTACTTCGGCGCCGATACCGTCGCCGGGGATGACGGCAATCTGCAGGGTTCCCATGGTGGCCAAGCCTACGGTGGTCGTCCGACCGGGCTGCCGCCCAGGTGCTAGCCTGTGCTGCGTGCGGTCACAATTGCTTCTTACGCGCCGCGACGAGGCCTGAACAAACCGGCCCCCTCGTCGCGGAGCGCTTCATGCGTCGGTGACGACAGCGAGACGACACAGGAGCCGAGAAGTGACCGAACATTCCACCACCCGCGATAACACCGATTTCCGCGCCCGCATCGACTATGCGACGCGCAATGCTCAGCAGCCTACCGACATGGCCTACCACCGCTACCAGCCATTCACGCCGGTGTCGCTGACCGATCGGACCTGGCCCGACAAGGTGGCCACGAGCGCGCCCCGCTGGTGCGCCGTCGACCTCAGAGACGGCAACCAGGCCCTGATCGACCCGATGTCTCCCGGCCGCAAGCGTCGCATGTTCGAACTGCTGGTGAGCCTGGGCTACAAGGAGATCGAAGTTGGTTTCCCCTCTGCCTCGCAGACCGATTTCGACTTCGTCCGGGAGTTGATCGAAGAGGATCTGATCCCAGACGACGTTGTCATCCAGGTGCTGACCCAGGCGCGCGACCACTTGATCGAACGCACCTACGAGGCGATCAGCGGCGCCGACCAGGCAATTGTGCACCTGTACAACTCCACCTCGACCCTGCAACGGCGGGTGGTGTTCGGACTGGATCGCGAAGGCATCAAGGAGATCGCCGTGCACGGCGCTCAGCTGTGCCGCAAGTACGCGGACTCGGTGCCTGGCACGGACGTGTTCTTCGAATACTCACCGGAGTCCTACACCGGCACCGAACTCGAGTTCGCGGTCGAGGTGTGCGATGCGGTCAACGAGGTCTTCCAACCGACCCCGGATCGCCAGGTCATCATCAACCTGCCCGCCACGGTGGAAATGGCGACCCCAAACGTGTACGCCGACTCGATCGAGTGGATGAGCCGGAACCTGGCGCACCGGGACGGCATCGTGCTGAGCCTGCACCCTCACAACGATCGCGGTACCGCAGTCGCCGCGGCTGAACTGGGGTACCTGGCCGGTGCCGATCGGATTGAGGGCTGCCTGTTCGGCAATGGGGAACGGACCGGCAACGTCTGCCTGGTGACGCTGGGGATGAACCTGTTCAGTCAGGGCATCGACCCGCAGATCGACTTCCGCGACATCGACGGGATCCGGCGGACGGTGGAGTATTGCAACCAACTCCCCGTGAACGAACGCCACCCCTATGGCGGCGACCTCGTCTACACCGCATTCTCCGGTTCCCATCAGGACGCGATCAACAAGGGCCTGCAGGCGATGGACGCGGACGCCCAAGCGGCCGGCTGCGCGGTGGATGACTTCCGCTGGGAGGTCCCCTACCTGCCGATCGACCCGAAGGACGTGGGCCGCAGCTACGAGGCCGTGATCCGAGTGAATTCGCAGTCCGGCAAGGGCGGCGT
>JAUPKM010000421.1 GCA_030837445.1 Actinomycetota bacterium | reverse complement strand
GCCACCGACCCGCACTCCCCGGCCGAACCTGACCCACGGATGCGTCAGGAGATCCCGGAAATGCCCCGGAACATGGCCTGCGCATGGCCGAGCATGGCGGGGTATGCCGGAGTATGCACGAGTAAGAGCGTGTCCCTAGGGGGGCCGCGAACGGCTCGTAATGCGTAGGTCCGGGGTTCAAATCCCCGAGGCGGCTCCAAAAAGTTGTTGCAGCGCAACGACTTGCGGGGGCCCTGTGACCTCGAGATCCCAGAGTTGCCCTTTCTATTGCCCTTTCCGTCCGATTCGGAAAGGGCAATAGAAAGGGCAAGCGGTCCGGAATCCGCACGAATGGTTGTCCCGAGCGGTCGATCCCGTCAGTTGGGTGCGCCTGGATCCATCGATTCCAGTGCTCGGTCCCCCCGGACCTACGCATCAGGTGAGCGTTGTGCACCGTCCAGGGCAGCCGGATGGCGCCATGCGGCGAAGCCAAGATGACTTCGACTCATTGGTCGCTGAACGGCGATCGATGCCAAAGCCCTTGACTCCCCCTGGACAAAGTGGGAAGGTTCCCACTCACTGGCAAGTTGATCACTTGAAAGGATGTCCGTGGAGTCCGCAATTGCGCTGCGTCCGATTGATCCGGAACTGGGCGAGGTTCTGGACGGGGCCTTACGTCAACGTGCTGTGTTGGCGCAGGTTGCTGCCCTGGCAGCGCAGGCGGGGGAGTTGATCTTCGTCGGTGCGGGGGGTTCGTGGGCATCCTCTGTGCCTGCCCACTTCCTACTCAACCATTCCGAGTCGCCAGTGAGGTGTCAGAACATCCAGAGCGGCGAGTTCATCACAGCTCCTCCGCCCCAGTTGGGCGCCCGCACAGTCGTTGTGGCCTCGTCTCATACGGGCTCCACGCCGGAGACGGTCGAAGCTGCGAACTTGGCTCGCCGCCGCGGAGCAGTCACGGTTTCGTTGGCACGAGATGCGGACAATCCCTTGGCTAATGCTTCCCAGTGGCACCTTACGTACGGAAGTGATCGAACGATCACCCCGGCCAAGCACATGCTCCTCGGGCAGTTAGTGGAGTTTCTGTGTTCAGGTAGCGGTCAGCTATCGCAGGAAGTCATCGACACATACGACAGGCTGCCTTCCGCCCTGCAGGATGCTTCGGTTCAGTCGGAGCCCTGGCTGTCTGATCTTGCGGTGGAGATCGGACGCCATGACACCGCCTTCGTTCTGGGCAGCGGCCCCAACTTCGGCCTGAGTTACCTGCTATCCATGTGCTACCTGATGGAGATGCAGTGGATGAACTCCGCCTGCTTCAACAGTGGCGAGTTCTTCCATGGAGCTTTCGAGATGGCGCAGGAGGGGACTCCCGTTGTGGTCCTCTTAGGCGAGGATGACACAAGGCCGCTAGGGGAGCGGGCCGTACGATTCCTTGACAGGTATGTCGGATCGCAACTCGTACTCGACTCACGAGACCTTGCCTTCAGCGGCGTATTGGCCAGCGCGCGGCCTCGCATCGCCCATATGGGTATGTCCATCATGATCGCCCGTCTCATCGAGCACCTTGAGTTTGTGAGGCAACACGATCTCGGGCAACGCCGCTACATGCACAAGGTGGAGTACTGAACTCATGCGCCTGTGCGGCCTCGGGGACAACATCGTCGACATCTATCCTGACCAGGGAGTCGTCTATCCAGGTGGAAGTGCGTGCAACGTGGCTGTCCACGCCGCCCGCCTTGGTGCCGACAGTGCCTATGTAGGAATCCTGGGCCGGGACCCGGCAGGAAGGCTCATCCATGACGCGCTGCAGAAAGAGGGGGTCAACCTCAGCCGCCTGCGCTGGACGGATGCGCCCAACTCGACCGTACTAGTTCACGTCGACGAGTCCGGAAATCGGGTGTTCACGGACTACCAGCCGCCGACCGCTGCACCGATCCTCAGCGAGGAAGACCTCAACTTCCTGTCCGGCATGCAGGTTGTTCACACCGGACACGTGAGCCTCATTGAGAATCAACTCGCCCACATCGCCGATGTCGTGCCAGTGTCATTCGACTTCTCGTATCGCGACTGGGAGTACGCACAGCCCCTGCTCCCTTACGTCACGTACGCCACCTTCTCTCGGCCACTCGATAGCGACGATGACTGCCGAGCGCTCCTGCGGACAGCGCGCGAAGCGGGCGCACGCATCGCGGTAGTCACGCGCGGTGACAGAGGGTCCATGGCCCTGATCAACGGGTACGAGATACACGAACAGCCAGCGATGCCTACACAGGTGATCGACACGTTGGGGGCTGGTGATGCTTTCACCGCGCAGCTGCTGGTTGCTCTGTGCGACGGTCTAGACGGCTCGGAGGCATTCGCACGCGCCGCCGACTACGCCACACGCGCATGCTCCAGTCTCGGGGCCTACGGACACGAGGCGCCGATCAGCAGCCTGGGAGTGGAGGAGAGGACACGATGAACGAGGCTCCGGTCCTGGCCGTCAAGGGTGTTCGCCGATCCTTCGGGCACGTGGAAGCCCTTCGCGGAGTCGATCTCGACATCAACAAGGCAGAGATCCACGCGCTTCTCGGCGACAACGGTGCAGGCAAGTCGACCCTAATCCGGATCCTGGCCGGAGTCGACCAGCCAAACGCTGGAGTCATTGAACTGCATGGACACGAGGTTCACTTCCGCAACGCCCGACAGGCACAGGCGGCAGGAATCGAGACCGTCTACCAAGACCTCGCCCTCGCGGGATCACTGACGGCGGGGGAGAACATCTATCTCGGCCGGGAGATCATCCGACCCGGGGTACTCGGCAAGCTCGGATTCCTTGACCGTGCGAGGATGCGAAACGAAGCGGCGGCGCGTCTGGCCTCACTGGGCGCGAAAGTCCCTTCGGCCAAGGCGGAAGTGGAAGTCATGTCCGGAGGCCAACGCCAAGCTGTTGCTGTTGCCCGAGCGGCACTGTGGGGCACCACCCTGATCATGATGGACGAGCCGACCGCCGCGCTCGGGGTCGCGCAGACCGCCCAAGTCCTCGAACTCATGCGACGAGTGCGCGACGAGCACGGCATCTCGGTGCTGCTCATCTCGCACAACCTCCCGGATGTGTTCGCGGTCGCGGACCGCGTCACTGTGCTGCGCATGGGCGAGCGAGTGCTCACGGCGCCCATAGATCAAGTAACGACCACCAGTCTCATCGAAGCGATGACAGGCGCCCTCAAGATGGGCCAGCCGCAAAAGGGTGAGGCTCAATGACGGACTCGACCAGTGATGCCCGGCAGAGGGCGGGCGCGCTCATCCAACAAGCTTCCATGGCCATCATCCTCATAGGGATGATCATCGGCTTCTCACTGTTGTCGCCGCCAGGGAGCTTCCTCTCAATCGATAATGCCAAGAACATCCTCGTTGCTGCATCCGCGACAGCGATCCTGGCGTCAGGGATGACGTTCCTGCTGATAGCCGCCGGACTGGATCTGTCAGTGGGCGCGATGGTCGTGTTCACCTCGGTCGTAGGTGCCAAGACCATGGCCAGTTGGGCGGGCGGCAATGGCAGTGATGGAGACTTCGACTACCCCAACCTCGGCTGGGCCATTGCAGGCGGCGTCGTTGGCGCGCTCCTCGCCGGTCTCCTCCTCGGCGGGGTCAACTCTGTCCTCATCGTTCGGCTACGCATCCCCGCCTTCATCGCCACGCTGGCTACCGCCGGAATCTTCTTGGGGCTTTCGCAGGTCTGGACTGGGGGACTCAACGTTCAGGGAGTGCCTCAGCCCATCCAGAAGCACTTCGGCCTCAACTCCCTGTTGGGAATTCCCTATCCCGTCGTAGTGGCTGCCGTGATTGTGGCCGTGCTGTGGGTCATCCTGGCCAAGACGAGGTTTGGCTTGCGCACCTACGCCATAGGGTCGAGCGCCGAGGCCGCTCGTCGAGCCGGAATAAACGTGAACGCCCACATGAGCATTCTCTACCTCACGATGGGTGTCCTCGCCGGCGTTGTAGGCCTGGTGGAGGTCGCCCGCTTCAACACCGCGACCGTCGCGGGACACACAGAGACAGCGCTGGCGGCTATAGCCGCCGTCGTCATCGGCGGGACCAGCCTCTTCGGTGGCCGCGGCCGCATGTCGGGAACGGTCGTGGGTTCGCTCATCCCCGCCGTACTGGCCAGCGGGTTCATCATCGTGGGAATCGACCCGTTCTGGCAGAACGTCGCAATCGGCGTCGTCCTGCTGATCGCAGTGTTCCTCGACCAATGGCGTCGAGGGCGGGAGAGGTCCTAGTGCTCCCATCACGAGTAGCAAAGGAGAAATGGATGTACAAGGGCTCAATCAAGTTCCTCACCGCCCTGGTAGCGGTCGGAACGCTAGCCGCTTGCGGAAGTGGCGGATCGACCTCGACGTCCGCGGAGCCGGAAGCAGCGTCGTCTTCAGCCGCGGCGACGTCAGAGGCGTCAGCTGTTCCGGCGGGGGAGCCGTTGGAGATCGCCCTGATCACCAATGACCAGTTCGATCCTTTCTACATGACTATCAACGCTGGAGCGCAGGATGAGGCAGCCGCCCAAGGCGTCAATGTCACGTGGAACGCACCGGACAAGACGGAGGTCTCAGCACAGACCGCCGTGGTGGAGTCCGTACTGGCGCGCAAGCCAGATGGAATTGTGATGTCTGCGATCGACGCCAATGCGATGGTCGGCGTGTTCCAGAAGATCAAGGACGCAGGTATCCCTGTCGTTGTCGTGGACGCAGACATCAACGATCCCTCGCTTCGGCTGTCCGCAATCACGTCCGACAACGTACGTGGTGGTGAGATGGCGGCCGAGACCATGGCTGAACTGCTCGGCGGCTCGGGCCAGGTCTCGTACGACGGCTACGTTCCGGGTATCAAGAGCGTCGATGACCGGCTAGCGGGGTGGCAGGCTGGCATCGCACGGCTGGGCCTCGAGAGTGTCGGCGAGACGTACTCCAAGGGAGATCTCAAGGAAATTGCCGCCAACGCAGCTGCCGTCATGCAGAAGAACCCTGACCTGGGTGGATTCTTCGGCTCGTGGACCAATCCCGCGATCGGCCTGGCCACAGCGGTCCAAGCTGCTGACAAGGTCGGTGAGGTGAAGGTCATCGGATTCGATGCTTCACCGGACGAGGTCGCTCTCCTCAAGCAGGGCGTAATCTCGGCCCTGATCGTTCAGAAGGCGTATGACATGGGGACCCTCGGCGTCCGAGACATCGTGGAGTACCTGCGCGACGGCGTCACTCCCGAGGCGTCCCAGAAGCTCGACATGATCGTGGCGACTACCGAGAACGTCGATGATCCCGAGGTGCAGAAGTACCTGTACCGGACGGCGGGGTAACGCAAAGATGGGGACGCGTCTGGGAATCGACGTTGGTGGAACGTTCACCGACGTAGTGGTCATGCACGAAGATGGAACAACGATTGTCGAGAAGGTGGCGAGCACCCCACAAGACCCGGCCTTGGGAGTGATGGCCGGCATTCGCGCGGCGCGCGAAGTGCACGGTGTGGACACAGAACGACTCTCGTTGTTCTCGCACGGATCCACTGTGGCAACGAACGCGCTCTTGGAGTTCAAGTTGCCCAGGACTGCATTGTTGGTCACAAGGGGCTTCCGTGACGTGCTGGAGATCGGCACCCAGACGCGTCCCCAACTGTTCAACCTAGGGACGCAGAAGACCGCGCCCGTCGTACCCCGGTCGCTGGTGTTCGAAGTAGAGGAGAGACTGGATCGGCTCGGCACGGTGGTCACACCAGTGACCGACCAAGAGATCGAGCGACTGGTGGCCGTGGTTCGAGAGTCCGAGGTCCAAGCCGTCGCCATCTGCCTGCTGTTCAGTTTCCACAATGGCGAACATGAACGCAGGATCGCAACGGCCCTCCGCTCTGAGTTCCCCGGGCTCTCAGTGGCCCTGAGTTGTGAAGTGGCCCCCGAGATCAAGGAGTACCCCAGAGCGTCGACGACGGCGGTGAGCGCGGCGCTCCAGCCGCTGGTTGCCAAGTACATCGCGAACATTGAGATGGGTCTCCAGCGCGAACGCGTGTCCTGCCCATTCTTCGTGATGCAGTCCAACGGTGGAGTGGTGTCGGCGGATGAGGCGTCTTCCAACGCCCATCGCATGGTGCTGTCCGGGCCTGCCGCTGGCGTGCTCGCAGCGACGCAGTTGGCGGAGGACACGACCTACAGGAACCAGATCACTTTTGACATGGGGGGGACCTCGACCGACATTTGCCTCATTCACGAAGGCCGGGCAAGGCTGGACCGTGAGTCGCTCTTCGAAGGGCGTCCCCTCAGAGTTCCACAGTTCGATATCCACACCATCGGGTCAGGTGGGGGCTCGATCGCAAGGGTGGACGCTGCCGGCCTCCTGCGGGTCGGCCCGGAAAGTGCCGGGGCACACCCTGGCCCGGCTTGCTACGGGCGCGGGGGCGTCCTCCCGACAACGACCGATGCCCATGTGGTCCTCGGTCGCATTGACCCGTTTCGCTTCTTGGGCGGCGAGATGCCGCTGGACAAGGATGCGGCGGAGAAGGCCATCAGGGAGCACATCGCCGGCCCGCTTGGGATCTCGGTGGAAGAGGCGGCCTTGGGGATCCTCGATGTTGCGGATGCCATCATGGCTCGAGGCGTGCGCGTCGTGAGCGTGAACCGTGGCTATGACCCGAGAGATTTCACGTTGGTGCCGTTCGGGGGCGCTGGACCCATGCATGCGCTCAGTGTGGGTGCCCTGGTCGACGCCGGCGCTGTTGTGGTGCCGGTTAATCCCGGGACATTCTCAGCCGTAGGGTTGGCGGCCTCGCAGTTGAAGTACGACTTCGGCACCATGGTCGACCGCGACATCTCCGCGGTTACGGCAGCATGGCTGGAGTCCATTTTTGAGAACCTGATTCGGCGCGCCACTGAGCACCTTGACGCGATCAGTGGCGTGACCAATCGTCGAGTTGTCAGACTGGTGCGATTCCGCTATGCCTGGCAGGACAATGACGTGGAGATCGTCACTGGAGAGGATCCCCTCGATGAGGCCGCGCTCGCGGCGTCTGTCGAACTCTTCCACGAGAAACATGCCTTCGAGTTCGGGCACTCCGATCCGACAGAGCGCGTCGAGGTGGTGGCAGTGTCGGTGGAGGTCTTCGGAGAGCTGGGGCGTCGTCCGCACCCTGTGACGCAGAGCCCTCAGGCTCGCGATGCGGCCGCCTCGACGAGACGCTTGGCATATTTCCGTGAGACGGGCTGGGTGGAGGTGGCGGTGTTCGAGCGTTCCGATCTGCGCCCCGGTGACGAATTCTCTGGGCCCTGCATCGTTGAAGAGAGGGAAGCGACCACGATCGTGATTCCCGGCTTCGGCGGTGTCGTGGACGCGGCGCGAAACCTGCTACTTCGTCCATTGAGCAAGGAGCGAACATGAGGCACGACCCGATCACGACCGAGGTCGTGAGGCATGCTCTTGAAACGATTGCGGATGAAATGGGCAACGCCCTGCGACGCACGGCTCTCAGCGTTGTCGTCAAGGACATGAAGGACTACAGCTGTGCACTCTTTGATTCGCGTGGGCGGCTCCTTGCGGCGGCGCTAGACATCCCAACACTCCTAGCCTCCATGGCGCCTGCGCTTCAGGCATGCATGGAGAAGTGGGGGGACGACATCCATCCTGGCGATGCATTCATCAGCAACCATCCTTATCTGGGCGCCTGCCAGACGAACGACATCAACCTATTCGTGCCCGCATTTGACCCGTCCGGAGTGCTTATCGGCTTCACTGGCGCGATCGCGCATCATGCGGACTGGGGCGGCCGAGTGGCAGGCACCGCGGCAGCCGCGAGCCAGAGCGCTTTCGAGGAAGGAGTGATGCTGCCGGCGCTCAAGCTCGAGTACGCCGGGGTTCCGAACCAGACACTGCTGGACATCATCGCTGCGAACGTGCGCCACCCCAAGCAGAATCTGGGGGACCTGCGAGCACAGGTGGCTTCTGCTCGCTCAGGTGTCAGACGGCTCCAGCGGTTGGCGGAAAGGTACGGGACGCAGCGACTGCAGGAGATCATCGACGATCTCCTTGACTACACCGCCGAACGGACCCGGCAGCGCATCCAAGAGCTGCCTGACGGTCGTTACTTCGCCGAGGGATTCCTGGATGATGACGGGCAGGGGCCGGATCGGCCCGTCAGGCTCACGGCCACCGTGGAGATCACAGGCGAGACCCTTCATGTGGACTTCACCGGGACTGACCCCCAGATGCCGGGGGGGATGAACATCCCGACATCTACAACCCGGTCAGTAGTCCACTATGCGGTCAAGAGCCTCATGCCGGACGACATGCCGTTCAACGAGGGTTCACTAGACCCCGTGACGATCCATGCACCGGAGGGCTCAGCGGTCAACCCGATCTACCCGGCGGCAGTGGGTGATCGCCACCTCGCGTCGCAGCGCCTCGCATCCGTGATGACCAAGGCTCTGCTGCCCGTTGACCCGTCACGTTCCAGCGCGGAGTGGTTCGTCGGCTGGCCGGTCCTTATCTGCGAGTCACGCTCGCCGAAGACGGGCGATGGCGTGGTTCTACTCGCCAACGTGGCGGGAGGTGCAGGCGCAACGGCAAGCCACGACGGTGCCGATGCAGTCGACGTGCACATGGCGAACTGCGCCATCATCCCGGCGGAGATAATCGAGTCGAACTACATGCTCCGCGTCGAGCGCTACGAACTCCGATGCGACTCGGGTGGCGCCGGCGAGCACCGTGGAGGGCTAGGAATCCGGGCGGACTATCGAAACCTCAGCGACGTGCCGATGCCGTACCTTTCAGAGACCGAACAGAGCAACCCCAAGTTCGCCCCCAGCGGTCACGAAGGGGGCCTATCCGGTGGTGTCGCATCATTGGCTCTGTTGACTGAGAAGGGGGAAGTTCCCCTGCCAACCAAGGGTGAGGGGAAGGTGGATCCCGGGGAGGTCATCAGCCTTCGTGCCGGCGGCGGTGGCGGGTTCGGCGACCCTCGCACGAGGAAGCCCGAATTGGTGGCGGCCGACGTCTCATCTGGCCGTGTTTCTCGCGAAGTCGCCGAGGACGTCTATGGGTATTCACCGTGACGCTCGGAAGAGTCGCTCACCTGGGTTTCGTGGTGGACGACCTGGACGCGACCATGACCCGGCTGGGAGTCGAGTGGGGGGTGTCGTGGGCGCCCGTGCGCGCTGTGCGGGCACTTGTACGTGTTGCCGACAGTCGTGAGCCAGAGCCACAAGGCCATGACGTTCGCTTCGTGACCAGTCGCCAAGGGGATCCCTATGTGAAAGTCATTGAAGCGGTACCCGGCAGCGTGTGGCCCCCTGACGGAGGCGACCGGCTCGACCATTGGACGTTCTGGGTGACGAGCCTCCGTGACGCAGTATCGGACCTAGAGCGTAAGGGGTATGCGCTGGAGGCGACGGGACTAGAGGAAGACGGACGGCCGCGATACGCCTATTTGCGGAGCCCGCAAGGCTGGAGGATCGAACTTGGATGCGAATCCAATCGGGGTGAGTTCGAAACTTGGGCGAGAGAAAGCCACTTTCAGAGTGATGCCACCGATCCTCTGGCGATGAACTCATAAGGCAGCACAACCCTTCGAGGTTTGGCCACATTTCCGTTGATGCGTTCGAACAACAGGGTCGCTGCCCGAGTACCAATCTCGTACACGGGCTGTCGAACTACGGACAGCTGGGGCTTGACGAGGGTCAGCCAAGGTAGATCGTCGAACGCAACGAAGGACAGGTCTCTAGGGACACGGATGCGTGCGTCCACGATTGCCCGGTAGGCGCCGATCGACATCACGTCGTCAGCGGCGATCAGTGCTGTCGGCGCGCACGAGCTCGAAAGTAGCTCTAGCGTCTCAGCCGTCGCGGCCTCGGCGCTGTACTCCCTAGTGGCGCGCACCAACTCGGGATCTACGGGTACACCCGCCTCAATGTGGGCCTGGATGTAGCCGGCAACTCTCGCAGCGCTAGGCGACAGTGGCGTGCCACTTCGTCTGCTTCGGCCGGCTTCGTCTTGCCAAGCTAGGTCTCTCTCGCTCCGCAACTCAGCCAGGATGGCGACCCGCCGATGCCCATGCTTCAGCAGTGCGGTTACGGCTTCGTGCATGGCAGCCACGCTGTCAATGAGGACACTGTCGGCTTTGACGGAAGTCAGACGATCGGCAAGCACGACCGGGAAGCCGTCGGCCACCGCGGCCTTGAGGTGCTTCACGTTGTGCACGTCAGCCGGCGTTACAACGACCCCCGCGACCCGGCTCTCCAGCAGCATTTCAAGAGCGTCTCGCTCCAAAACCACGTTCTCGTCGCTGTTCGTCAGGAGCGTGCCATATCCGTTCTCGCTCGCAACGTCACTGATGCCCCGCACCATGCGGGAAAAGAAGGGGCTCTCTACGTCGGCGCAGACCACACCAATAGTCCGGGTACGGCCCGCGATCATGCCCTGCGCAAGTCGGTTCGGCCTGTAGCCCATGCTCTCTGCGACGGCCAGGACGTGGGCGCGGGTGCTAGGCCGCACCTTCCCATAGCCCCCCAGTGCTCTGCCGGCGGTTCCGGTGCCCACTCCAGCGGCCTTGGCGACATCGGTGAGGGACGGCCCACTCGGACGTCTCATGTGCGAAGCCTAGTCCTTGCAGGCTACGTCAAAGGCGCTTGCTCTCACCGACCAGCTTGATGCTCGAGGACAGCCTGACCAGCGCCATGACTCCCGCGGTGGAAGCGCCGACGAAGCAGCGTGCTTAGCGTTGCCATGGCGTTGGTCTCGCAATTGTGACTTCATGGATTAGACATCCGACGACGCATGCCGAGCCTGTGTGAGAAGCCCAGGGTACGCATCCGTCGTTTGCCCTTTCTTTGCCCTTTCCGGGTCGGCCGGGGTGGGTCCATGTGGGTCTCCCTGGTCCTGAAGCCCTCCAAGGGAGTGGACATACCGGGCACCGAGGGCCGGATTCCGCGGGCTCGTAATGCGTAGGTCCGGGGTTCAAATCCCCGAGGCGGCTCTCGGTCAAAATCTGTTGCGCTGCAACAGGTTACGGCGATTTGGGAGACACGTCAAGGGGTCCGATTCGTCCGATTTCTCGGATCAAATGCCCCGGAAATGCCCCGGTCCGAACGTCCATTCGTTCGACCTACGCACAGAATGCGTAGGTCACCAACTTGGTCAAGGCGACAAGGCCTGGGATCGCGGTGTTCGGCGGCAACCGTCCCGATCTTTCGGAGACACCCCTCCATCACGGCTCCGTGGTTCTCGTGCGGCGTAGTGGGATGGCTGTCGGGAAGGATGGGGGGATGAGTGCTCCAACAGGGCCGGCTCGACCCGGTCCACGACGTCGTCCGGGTGCGCCATCGGGTCCTGACGAGGTGCGCGCCGCTGTTCTGGATGCGGCGGCCACCCTGTTCGCTCTGCGGGGTGTCGATGGGGTGTCGCTTCGGGACGTGGCCGCCGAGGCGGACGTGAATCTGACGCTGATCCGCCGTTATGTCGGCAGCCGGGACGATCTGATTGCTGCGGTGTTCGCGCACGTGTCCGAGCAGCTCGCGCGGGCCGTTGCAGAGCATCCGTTGGCGGGTCAGGGGCATGGACCTGACACGGTGATGGGCAGGTGGGTCCGGATCGGGGCTGTGCTGGCTATTTCGGGTCGGCCGATGTCGTCCGACGCTATCCACAACCCCGTGCAGGCGATCGCGGACAGCCTGGTCGCGGGCTACGGCCTGTCTGACGACGCGGCTCGCGTCCGTGCCGCGCAGATCGTCGCGACGGCCCTGGGCTGGCGGATCTTCGAGGAGTACCTCGTCGATGCCGCCGGGCTAGACGACATCCCGGTGGAGGTGCTGCGCGAGGAGCTGGTGCACGCCGCTCGCCGGGCTGGGGCGACGCCGTGGCCGTCCCCGCCGGATCCGCCCACCGTGGCCCGCTGACCTGGCGGACCAGCAGGCGGGGTCGTCGTGCGTCCGCGCAACTGTGCGCGTATGGTCATGTATACAGACGTGTGCAATTGCTGCGGCGGAGTGAAGGAGTGAGGTCATGGCGGAGAAGGTCGTCGATCTGAGCACGGTGGCGCTGGACTGGAACGAGGTCTACTACACCAACTGCCCGCTGGTGTCGGCGAGCAACGTGGACCAGGAGCTCGGCTGGACGCGTGAGGAGTTCAAGAAGATCGGCGTGAAGTACGCCTTCCTGCGCTCGGTCCGCGAGAACAACTGGTACCCCCACTACATCCACAACCTGGACAACCTCATCCGCTTCGGCGGACTGTTCCCGCCCGTCGCGGTGAACGCGGACATCCGCCGCACCCGCCTGCTGGGCGTTACGCACGCCCCGCACGAGGGCGGCGTGATGCTGGTGCGGGCGCGCGACGACATCTACCGGATGGCCGAGCTCAAGGGCAAGAAGATCGGCCTGACGAAGAGCCTGAACACGACCAAGAACGACTGGTGGCGCATCCAGGAGGAGCAGGGCATCGAGCTCATGCTCCGCGTCAACGGGATGACCCGCGACGACGTCGAGATCGTGGAGTTCCCGTACCCCGACGACTGGTACGACAACCCCGCGATGCTCGACCCGATGGAGAACCCGTCCGAGCTGTGGCTCAAGCGCGACCACAAGCACGACCTCGCGTTCCGCCCCCTAGAGACCGCGCTGGAGACCGGCGTGGTCGATGCGATCTACAGCCAGAGCAAGCCCTTCCAGCACCTGCAGGAGGCCACGGGCAAGTTCAAGGCCATCGAGGACCTGTCCCGCTACCCGGACTGGACGCTGCAGGTCGCGAACATCCCAGCCGTCATCACCTGCACCGACGTGATGGCCGAGGAGCATCCGGAGCTCGTGGTGACGTTCATGAAGGGCATGATCAAGGTCGGCCGCTGGGCGAACGAGCACAAGCATGCCGCCGCCGCCATCCTGGACAAGCAGACCTTCTACCTCGACGTCGAAGACACCTACCGCGGCATCAAGGACATCGACATGGTCCCGAATCTGTCGCCGCAGAACCTCGTGTCCGTCGAGATCGGCAAGGACTTCATGCTCAGCCACGGCTACATCCAGAACGACTTCGACGTCCACGAG
>JAUPKM010000420.1 GCA_030837445.1 Actinomycetota bacterium | reverse complement strand
TGTTTGGCGGTGGCGGTGGGATTTGAACCCACGGTGGGTTTGACCCCACACAACATTTCGAGTGTTGCACCTTCGGCCGCTCGGACACGCCACCGCGAGAAAAGGTACCCGTTTAGATCCGAGCGTGAGCGGTTGGGACCGCAGAAACGCCATCAGGTGCAACATTCGGTGGATTTGGCCACCCGAGGCGCCGATCTCACCGAATGCTTGCGAAACCGAAGCGACGCCGTTCGTGTCAGTCTTCGGAGGGCCGCTTGTGCAGGTCGGCCGGATCGGTTGTGTCCAGATCCAGGATCCGAGCGTGGAGCATCGGGCGTTGCTGCAGTGCGGCACGAACCGCGCGGTGCAGGCCGTCTTCGAGGTAGAGGTCGCCGTTGTACTTCACGACGTGCGCGAAGAGGTCACCAAAGAACGTCGAGTCCTCGGCCAGCAGCGCATCGAGATCAAGCGTGCGCTTCGTGGTGATGAGTTCCGCCAGCCGTACTTGGCTCGGAGGCAAACTGGCCCATTCCGTCACGCCGAGGCCGTGCTCATCGTAGGGACGCTTGTCACCAACTGCCTTGAAGATCACGGCCTGAGCATAGAACCAACCGCGGGGCGAAAGCCCATCGTGAGCAAGTCGGTCACGCAAACGAATGACCGTGAAATGAAAGGGACCCCCCGTGTACCCGTCAGAGCCCGCGGACCCTTGCTGCCTTCCGGCCCTGGGGGGATTGACGAGATGACGCCACACGAGGGGTCGGCCAACACTGTACGCGGTGTACATCGGCCACGGCCAGACAGGTAATCTCCTCGACGGAGGATTCGCCTAGTGGCCTATGGCGCTCGCTTGGAAAGCGGGTTGGGTTAACGCCCTCAGGGGTTCGAATCCCCTATCCTCCGCCAGTCGAAGATGGCCCTACCCAAGGCTGGGTGGGGCCATCTTCGTTTGCATCTGCCGAATTCGCATCTGGTCAAAGGAACACACCATGAGTGACAGAGAGGCGCTGGTGTCAGGCTTCCGCCGCGAACTGATCCGCGAGACGGTCACGATGGCGCTGTACATCGGTCTGTCGCTGCTCGCGGTTCTGGTTGCGATTCCACGTCCCGAGGAGGAGACGGGGTCGAACCTCGCGCTGACGGTGGCACTGACTGCCTTGGGACTGGTCGTGGCGCACCAGGTTGCGTTTCGGGTTTCGACCCGGCTGGTGTCACAGGGGGACCTTCCCGGCGAGGACGTAAAACTGCTGCTCGGCCAGATCGCCGGTGGCCTCGCGGTAGTGGTGCTCGCGACGGTGCCGCTACTGATCTGGGGACCCGATGCGCTCATTGCCGTTGAGATCCTGCTCGTCGCACTCGTGGCCGTTGTTGGTTATGTCGCTGCCCGATCTGTACCCGTGAGTCGCCTGCGGGCGATCCTCTATATGGCCGGAGTTGTGGTCGCCGTCCTGGCGGTGCTGTGGCTGAAGTCGCTGGTCGGCCACTGATTCTTCGGTTGTTGCTTGAACTCACAAACCGGAGTCAGCCACACCACGTAGGGTGGCGTCGTGAGCCTCGCCCTGTACCGCAAATACCGCCCAGCAACGCTGGCTGAAGTCATCGGTCAAGATCACGTCGTTGAGCCCCTCGCTCGGGCTCTGGACAACGATCGTGTGCACCACGCGTATCTCTTCTCCGGCCCTCGCGGCTGCGGCAAGACGTCGAGCGCGCGCATTCTGGCGCGCTCGCTCAACTGCGAACAAGGGCCAACTTCGACGCCTTGCGGTGTCTGCAATAGCTGCGTAGACCTGGCGCCGAACGGTCCCGGCTCAATCGATGTCATCGAGCTCGACGCCGCTACTCATGGACTGGTCGACGACGCACGCGACCTGCGCGAGAAGGCGGTCTATGCCCCCGCCTCAAGCCGCTACAAGATCTACATCATTGATGAGGCCCACCAGCTCGGTCCAGGTGCGGCGAACGCGCTGCTGAAACTCGTCGAAGAACCGCCTCCCCACTTGCGCTTCGTCTTCGCCACAACCGAGCCCGACAAGATCATCGGGACGATTCGTTCCCGCACGCACCACTACGGATTCCGACTGGTGCCCGCACGAACGTTGCAGACACACCTCGCCAGCATCTGCGAACAGGAGAACTTCGTTGCCGACCCCGGCGCCCTCGCGCTGATCAGTCGGGCAGCGGGTGGGTCGGTCCGCGACTCGCTATCGATCCTGGGGCAGTTGCTCGCCGGCTCGGGGCCCGAAGGTCTGACGTACGAAGAGGCAGCCGACCAACTCGGAGTCACCGACTCTGCGCTTATCGACGAGGTTGTCGTCGCCATGGCGAACTACGACGGTGCGGCGATGTTCCGCCTCATCGATTCGGTCGTCGAGACCGGGCATGATCCGCGCCGGATCGTTACTGACCTCCTCGAGCGCTTGCGTGACCTGCTGATCGTCGCCGGGGTTCCCGATGCAGCAGAGGCGGGATTGATCGACGGCCCTGCCGAACGTGTCGCGGAACTGTCCGAGCAGGCGAGCCGATTCGGGCCCGGCGCACTGACCCGCAACGCCGAACTCGTCAGCAAGGGCCTGTCGGAACTTAAAGGAGCAACCGCTCCGCGACTGCAGCTAGAACTGCTCGCGGCCCGGTTGGTGTTGCCCGCGGCCGACTCTGGCCCGGAATCACTGGTAGCCCGGGTCGAGAAGCTGGAACGCTCGCCCGGGGTCGCGGTGGCCAATGGCGCCGCCGCACCGTCACCTGCACCCGCTGAACCGCAGCCCGAATCTCCCGCCGCTTCAGCACCTGCACCCACACCTCGGCCCAAGCCCGCGAAGCCGCAGTCTGCGCCGACAAATGACGCGCCACCTCCACCTCCGCGGTTGTCCGAGGTTGCTCCCTCGACTAGAACAGGTGGATCCGCGGTCGCGCCTCCCACGCCGCCGCCCGCTGCCTCGGCGTCGGAGCCGGCACCGGCCCCACCTTCACCTGCGGCTGAACCGGAACCGCAGGCGGAGCCTGCCCGCTCAACTGCGGCGGCGGCCTCCGATTCCGGTGTGACCATCGAGCAGGTGCGCGCCCTGTGGCCAGCTGTGCTTGACGAGATCAAGAGCAACTCTCGGGTTATCTGGATGCTGCTGGTTGCGGCGCACCCGCTTTCGGTTGAGGGCGACGTCCTCGTTGCCTCTCACGAAAACGTCGGAACGGTTAAGCGCTTCTCACAGAGTTCCGCACACGACGACAACGTTGCCAATGCCACGGCGGCAGTGATCGGCAAACCGCTGCGCATCCAACTCGTCGTGGGTGATTCCGCCGGGGCACCTGTGCCCAGCGGTGGAATACCTGACGTGGGTGGCAAGTCACGCGGGGGCAGCGAATCCGTTGACGTCACCGTTGTCGAAATCCAAGCCGACGACGTCGCCGAAAGTGTCGACGTCGACGACGTTGCTGGCATCGAGCTCCTGGAACGTGAACTCGGCGGCGTGAAGATCACCGAATATGACGAGAGCTGAGCGCGATGTTTGACGGCGCAATTGCCGACCTGGTGTCAGAACTCGGCCGACTCCCCGGAGTCGGTCCGAAGAGCGCGCAGCGGATTGCGTTTCACATCTTGCAGGCCGAGCCCGACGATGTGCATCGCCTTGCCGACGCGATGATCACGGTCAAGGAGAAGGTCCGCTTCTGCATCGAATGCGGCAACGTCAGCGAAGAAGAGCGCTGCCGCGTGTGCACCGACGACCGCCGCGACAGCTCGATGATCTGTGTGGTTGAAGAGCCGAAGGACGTCGTCGCAGTCGAGAAGACTCGCGAGTATCGCGGGCTGTACCACGTGCTCGGAGGCGCAATTAGCCCGATTGACGGGGTCGGACCCGATGACCTGCGCATCCGCGAACTCATGACCCGACTTGCCGACGGGCGCGTCGCCGAGGTTGTGATCGCGACCGATCCGAACCTCGAGGGCGAGGCGACGGCGACGTATCTCGCGCGATTCCTGAGTCCGCTGGGGATCACGGTGTCGCGTCTTGCCAGTGGCCTGCCCGTCGGTGGGGACCTGGAATACGCCGATGAGGTCACCCTCGGACGGGCTTTCGCCGGGCGCCGCAACGTCGAGGGTTAGCCCTCGTCGGAAATCGCGCCTAGGTCA
>JAUPKM010000419.1 GCA_030837445.1 Actinomycetota bacterium | reverse complement strand
TACGCGAGTCGTACGTTTGGCCGATGACACGATCGTCCTAACGGGCAAAAGTGGCGGAACACACTATTTTGCCCGTTGTGCCAGTCAATTGCGGGTGTTTCACTGTTCTTCAATGCTCGGTGACCCCAATGGGTTGGCGGGCTTGACAAACAGAGTCGTTGCATTGAAATACCGGTCCGCACCCGCCCGCCGCTCGACAAGACCCGTTGGGTCACCCACCAGGAGAACGCATGAAGCACAACACCATCACCACCAAGCGTCGCGGTCGTCGCAAGGTAGTCGCTGTCGTCGGGGCCCTCGGCGTCGCTGCTGCCGGTTACGGCGTCTACGCGACCACCCTGACCGTCACTGGCGACACCAACACGACACTGCAGGCCGGCGCCACTGGGACGCTGACCCAGACCGGCAGCTGTGACACCGACGGTGTCAACGTGCAGCAGCAGTTTGCGCACAGCCACAGCAACGGCAACGGCTACGGCGTCAATTCCTCGGGTGGCCACAAGGTCACCGGGATCGACCCCAGCTGTGCGGGCAAGAACCTGAAGTTGTCTGTCAAGCGCAGTGGCACCTTCACCGAGAAGACGCCGACGGTCGCTATCGTCGCCGCCAACACCGGTGCAGCGCCGGCCACGCCCATCGTGGTGGCTGATGCGACCACGACAAATGCGGACGCCTACTCCGTCTACATCGGGGCAGACGCCTAACACCGGCACTGATTTCCGCATGAGTGTGGGCGCCCGTCGTTGACGGTGCGCCCACACTTATGCCGACGGCAAGTTCGAAACAGTTGACACGAGGAGGGACGGTATGGCGCGCGCCAGGCGAGCACGACGAACCGACAGGCACTCCTCGTCGACCCGTCTTGTTGTCACCATGGCAGTGACCGCCGCCATGCTGGTTGGGACGGGGTTCGGCGTGTATGCCGCCACCGGCCTGAGGGTGGCGGGGAGTACCGGCAGCGATATCCAGGTCGGTTCGGCGCCGACTGTGGTTGTCTGCCCGGGGGATAACGGTAATGGGAATGGGAACGGCAACGGCTATGCCTACGGCCGGTGCCGCAACGGCAATTCCGACATAAGTGTGACCGCCGCTGTCCCGCTGTCCCGCTGACTTCTCGACCCGCTCGCCGCAGCTGCCACCGCCGGTTCGTGATCGGTCCACGCCGCAATCTTCTGTGAGACGAGTGGCTGGTGGCCCGCAACGATCTGGAGGACACTGAGCCTGTGTCCTCTGCAGATCGCGTAGTCCCCCGTGGGGCAGACCGCCGTGACGGCGGTCCCGGTGACGGAAAGCTGAACCGTCGCCGAGACAGCTCCTGGCGAGCCTGGCTCGGCTGGGCGACGTCGATCGCACTCGTTCTCTTCCTCTGGTTCGTCGTCGGCCTGGCATTGCTCCCAGTCAAGACGGCGTCCATGACTCCGGGGATCAAACCGGGCGACATCATCATCGCGGTGAAGCCGTGGCTGTCCCCGCCGGCGGTGGGCAAGGTCGTGGTTGCCCAACCCGAGTTCGCCCCAGGTAGCGACAAGCTCCCCGCCATCGCGCACCGCATCATCAGCAGCCAACCTGGCGGATGGCTCACCCAGGGAGACGCGAACCCGGAGCCGGACGGCTGGGTGGTGCGCCCGCAGGACATCAGCAGGGTCTCCATCCTCGTCATCCCCACGGCCAAGATCCGTTCGCCTTACACCGTGGCCATCCTGATCGGGCTGATGGTGCTCTACTTCCTCTGGCCGGGCAAGGTGACGGAGACGATGATCTCCACGGTCCCGGTCGACGCCAGGAACCAGCGCCTCAAGCATGCCCGGACCGGCCGTCACCGAAAACTCCGTCCCTGACTCTGACTGGTTACGCCCAAAACCTAAAGACGCCCTTCGTTGCGACCGAATTACCACCCATAGGCGACGACAAGGGTGGTGGTCAGGATGCATCTCCAACCGATCCTGACAGCCGCCGGAACGATCGCGGTAGCTGCTGTCGTGAACGGGATCATGGTCTCCGGTCCTTCGATGCCGTGGGACTCCGAACCCAGTTCCACCGGCTGTGTCACCAGCCAACTTGCCATCACCGACTGGCAGACCCGACCCGGTCCGTCGGCCTCAACTGTGACCGTCATCGGTGCCTCGCTGGTAGACGCCAGCCACACCTGCACCGGCGCCCGAGTGGAGATCACCGCGCACGGGCTGGCTGATCCGGCAGTCGCCCGAGTGGTAGTGGCGGACACAGGCGCGCCGCAGCCGGTGACCTTCTCGCCGATCGTCCGCTCGACCTACGACCCCGGCCGAGCGACGATGCGGATCTGGACCTTCTGACTCACGGGCCGGTCACAGTTTCGCTTTCCCGCGTAACCTTGCGTGATGGTGCATCCCCGCGAGCCGCTCCGGCCTCGGCCTGCAGCCGGTAGCGCACTGCCCTGGTACGGGGTGGCCGAGCTTCCACCCAGAGCCGGGCTACTCACTGCCTGGTTCAACTCCCCTGCAGCCCCCATTGCCGACTGCCCTGTGCTGGCCGGGGACAACCCGTTCAATGGCTCATCGGTCGGCCTGGCTGGCTGGTCAAGCCCCCGCCAACAGTTGCGGACGGCGCTGCCCGATCTGCATGCCGTTGCGACCGGTCCCGCTCAGTGTGTTCTCCCCATTCCCGGCGATCACCACGGGCTGCCTCCCGAGCTGAACCTCGCGGTGACCGCCGGCCAGGCGATGGTGGTGCCCGTCGGGACTGCCTGGATCGCCATCGTGCCAACGTCGATCGGGACCGGCGACGCGGCCGTTTGGCAGGCCCAGCGGGTCGAGGCGCTCGTGCCCACGAGCACCTCCGTACGGGAGGCGCGACTGGAGCTGCTGGCTCTCACCACGGAGGCGGTCGAACTGCTGGCTTCAGCGCCGGCACCCGCCCGAGATGAGCGGCGATTGACTCGGCAACTCGCCGATCTCGATCGACTTGCGTTACCCCCCGGCATGTCCGGGCGTGTGGCAGCGCAGGCCTCGGATAGCGCTCGACTGCTGGCCATTGTGGCCGCCGCCGCACTGAGTGCCGACCCGGGTACGAGCAGCGGTCGACTGCTGCTGGCTGCGGTGGCACCATTGGCGGCAGCCGGTCGCCGGGGACTCGCGGCCGCACTCTCGCAGCCGGGCGCCGGGCAGAACGGCGCGGCCGACGGAAACTGATCGGAGGGTCATTGCCATGGCAGCGCCGGATGGCCAAGAATTGGAGTCACTCGGCACCCGGCAGTTCATCCAAGCGCTTCCTCGCGAGACGAAACTCTTCATGGCGGTGGCCGCCGTGAGCCAGGTCGGTTCCACCGGGTCGCTGCTTGCGATCACGACCATTGCGGCCGACGCGGCGCCGACGACGCGACAGGCGGCCAACTACACCTCGGCGTTGTTCTTCGTGATGTTCGGCGTCGCGGCTTTGGCGATGCCCTACACCGCGCTGGTCAGCCGCAGACTCGGGGTGCTGAAGTCGTTTGCGGCAATACAGGTGGCCGCTTGCCTTCTCTGGCTCGCAGTTGCCGGACTTATCGCGCTAGGAGCACCGGGATATCCGGTGCTGCTAGGCGCCGCCGTGCTGGCGGGCGCACTCCGCGGCTGGGGTATGACCCTAGGTCAGCTGTCCTTGTCCTGCTATGCACCGACCGCGGGTCGAGCTCGGTCGATAGCGCTGATGAGCAGTTCTCAGGGTTTGGGAGCAGTCATCGGTGGGCCGGTCGGTGGCCTTCTCGTCGACCTGGCAGGCCCGCTGGCAGTGATCGTTTTCAATGCGCTGTCATTCCTACCCGTGGCCTGGGTGGTGCTCGCGGTGGTTCCGTTGCGGGCACCGAAGTCGGCCCGGATGCAGGAGAAGCCCTGGCGCGCCATCTGGGCCTCCATGCGATCCAGCTCGGCCATCCGGGGTGCCGTTGTGGTCGCGGTCGGCAGTGCTCTGATGATCGGGCCGTTGAGCCAGATGATGGTCCCGTTGGCGCGGGACCTGGGGCACAATCTGGCCCTGCACGCGGGCATCCTGATCGGCGCCCTCGCGGCCGGAAACTTGCTGGCGCCGGTTCTGCTGCCGAGACTCCAGCACTCCATCCGGGCCGTGTCCACCGCGAAGGCCTACACCATCGCCGCAGGCGCCATGGTCTGCGTCTCACTGTTCGCGTACCTGCTAGACGGTGGTGCCGAGTTGGTGACTCTCGGGCTCGTCTTCATCGTATTCGCGGCCGGATCGACAACTGGGCGTTCGTTCCTGGTCGACTTCGTCGAGATCGAATCCGCCGAAGAGGAGCGCACCCGCAATCTGTCAACCTACTTCCTCGCGATCATGGTCGGGGTGACGCTGGGGTCGCTGGTCTGGGGTCAATTGTTGTCAAGCGCCGGCGGGTTCGTAACCCTGCTTTCGCTGAGCATCGGCATGCTGCTGATGACGGTGTATTACTGGCGTTCGCTGCTGAGATCTGCCCGCGAGGCTGAGGCCGGCAACTCTCCCTCCAGCCCACCTCCACCCGAGCGCTAGCCTGTTGCCGATGACTCCTGTGCTGTTCACTGTCACCGGGCCGGATCGGCCGGGTGTCACCGCGAGCCTGCTGCGCTCATTGCAGGCGCGCGCCGCCGAGGTGATCGATGCCGAGCAGATCGTCATTCGTGGCCAACTCGTGCTCTGTCTGCTGCTACAGATCGAGACAGCCCAGGTGGAGGCGGTCACCGCCTCCGTGACCGCGGCAGCGTTCGAAGTTGGTCTGTCCGTGCAGGTGGACGACTCCCCGTCGTTGGAGGATCCCCGGCGGCTGGGCCGGGTGCTCGTCACGGTCATGGGCGAGCCGCTCGGTCCGGAGGCGTTGGCGGGGGTGACCGCGCGAATTGCGGGTCTGGGCGGGAATATCGATCGCATTGAGCGAATCGCGGGCTACCCGTTGGTGGTGCTGCGACTCACCGTTTCCGGCGCCGATGAGGCAGCCCTACGCGAGGCCCTGGCGGCTGAATCAGCGGTCGGCGGCCTGGATGTGGCAGTGCAGGGAGCTGCACTGTGGCGGCGGGGTACACACCTGGTCGTGATGGATGTGGATTCCACCTTGATCCAGGATGAGGTGATCGAACTTCTCGCCGAACATGCAGGCTGCGCACAGGAAGTGCACGAGGTGACTGTCGCCGCCATGAGGGGCGAGCTGGACTTCGCAGCCAGCCTGCACGCCCGGGTGGCACTGCTGGCCGGAGTGCCCGAGAGTGCCCTGGCAGATGTTCGGTCCTCGATCCGGTTAACCCCCGGGGCCCGGACCTTGTGTCGCACGCTGAAACTGCTCGGCTACCGAATTGCCGTCGTGAGTGGCGGTTTCAGCCAGATCGTCTATCCACTCGCCAAAGAGCTTGGTATTGACTACGCACTGGCCAACACCTTGGAGATTCGCGACGGTCTGTTGACCGGAAGGGTGACCGGCCCGATCGTTGACGGCGCCGGAAAGGCCTCGGCCCTTCGCAGGTTCGCCGACGAGAGCGGGATACCGTTGGCGCAGACGGTCGCCATTGGGGACGGCGCCAACGACATCGGGATGATCTCGCTGGCCGGGCTGGGGATCGCCTTCAATGCTAAGCCTGCCCTTCGCCGGGCAGCGGACACGACCGTCAACGTGCCCTATCTGGATGCCGTCTTGCATGTCCTCGGCATCACCCGGGAGGAGATCGAGGCTGCGGATCTGACGAGCCGAGGACCCGGCAGCCCGGCTACCCCCGCGGCACGTCGAAGCTGACCAGTTCGGCGGTATTCGGGGCGATCTCAGTCCAGTCACCCTGCCAGCGAATCTCAGCGAGACCGCTGGTCGGGAACTTTTCGATCATCGACTGGTATGACCCGTGCTGGGACGGCGTGCACAACAGTTGGGCCAGCAATTCGGTGCCCGGGTTATGCCCCACCAGAATGACGCGTTCACTCACGGCCGGTACGCCCGCGAGCACGTCGAGCAGATCGGAGACATCTGCCTCGTAGATCCTCGGGTCAAGTCCCGCTGTCGGAGGACGCTGTAGCTCAGAGGCCACCGCGTCCCAGGTCTGCTGTGTTCGATTCGCCGGCGAAACCAGCGCAAGGTCCAGCGGCGCCCGGGCTGCCAACAGCTGACCGACAGCCGGGGCATCCTTACGGCCGCGGTCGTTCAGTGGGCGGAGTAAGTCCGGGACTCCGGGCGGCCAGGCGGACTTGGCGTGGCGCAGTAGCACGAGGGTGGGCACGCCCACATCCTTGCGCGCCGTCGGCGCTGATGCCAACGAGGAGCCAAAGCGCTGGCCGTCACCGTGCTGTCCGACTGGCAGCAGAGGCCGAAACCGGGCGCAGGCGTAGGGTCTGCACGTGACCGCGAACGCAACCACTCGCACGGTGGACCCCGCCTTCCTCGCCCTCACCCTCGAACTCGATCCGACGGTCGACGCGGCCCTCCAGCAGGCGGCGGAGGCCGGAGCTGAATTCGCTGATGTGCGAGTGATGGCCAGCACGAGCAACGATGTGGCTCTGCACGATCTGCAGTTGCAGAGCGCGGCCGTCAACCGGACGCTCGGCGTGGGGATCCGGGTGCTGCTGGCCGGTAGCTGGGGGTTCGCAGCGACCACAGACCTCAGCATTGGCGCGGTGCGCAGGGCGACCCGCCGGGCGGTCGAACTCGCCCAAACCATGACGGTGGGGGCGCACCCCGTCACGTTGTCGGCGGAGGCCAGCTACCGAGGGAGTTGGTGCTCACCGTATGAGCTGGACCCTACGACGGTGGACCTCACCGATGTGCTCGACACCCTGGGTGGCTGGGCGTCCCGGCTGCTCGCAAGCGAGGTCGTCGCCCATGTCGACGCCTCGTTCACCGGTGTGAAGGAACAGGTGCTGTACGCGAACTCCGGCGGCACCCGGGTGGTGCAGCAGCGGGTGCGCTGCCATCCCAGCGTGACCGCCGTCGCGCTTTCCGCCGACGGCTTTGAGGACCTGACCACGACCGGTCCGCCGGCCGCACGTGGCTGGGAGTATGCGCTCGCTCCGTGCTGGCAGGACGAGTTGGCCCAACTGCCGGAACTGCTGGCCGAGCGGGTCTCGGCACCTGAGCTGGAGCCTGGCCGCTACGACCTGGTGATCGACCCCACCAACCTCTGGCTGACCATCCACGAAAGCGTGGGCCACGCCACCGAGTACGACCGCGCCATCGGGTTGGAGGCCAACTACGCGGGCACATCGTTCGCAGTACCAGCCGGCCTGGGGTCGTTTCAGTACGGCTCGGAGCTGATGAATATCACCGGCGACCGAACCACCGCCGAGGGCCTGGCGACGGTCGGTTGGGACGACGAGGGTGTGGCGGCCCAGCGCTGGGATCTCGTCCGAGATGGTGTGTTGGTCGGCTATCAACTTGATCGTGCTGGCGCGTCGGCGCTGGGGGTGACCCGCTCCAACGGCTGTGCCTACGCCGACTCCGCGGGACACGTCCCGCTGCAGCGGATGCCAAATGTGTCCTTGGCCGCTGGCACCGCAGGCGGTGATCTGGATTCGCTGGTCGCCGGTGTCGCTGACGGCCTGCTGGTGGTCGGCGACAAGAGTTGGTCGATCGACATGGCCCGCTACAACTTCCAGTTCACTGCCCAACGATTCCTGCGGATTCGGGCCGGTCAACTGGTCGGCCAGGTGAAGGG
>JAUPKM010000418.1 GCA_030837445.1 Actinomycetota bacterium | reverse complement strand
CGCCGCCAGTCGCACCTGTCGCATCACCGCACCCTTCCGGGCCCATGGCGTTCGGACAGCTTCCCGCAGCAGCGATGTGGACGGGATCCTGGTGTCGATACCTCGCAGCGTCAGCCGAGTCCGTGCGACCAATCCGAGCAATGCCATCAACGCCGCCATCGCGTCACAGGACGAACCCACCGCGGGGAAGACGAATCCGCCGTTGGCGTCACCGGCCAGGATCAGGTCAGCGGTGGTCGTTGCCTGGGCCAACGCCTGTGGACCCGTCGTCGTCCAGATGACGTTGACTCCGTGATAGGCGGCCACCTGCTCGGCCACTCGGGTGGTGGTGACCGGCAGTGCCACGAAGCCGCCACGTCGCTCAGCCGCGAGCAGGTCCAGCACCACCAGCAGCGCACGGTCGTCACTGAGGACTCGACCGGTCTCGTCAACGATGGACAACCGTTCGCCGGTGGGATCGATCCGCAACCCCAGCGCTGCTCTGCTCGAGGCCACCATAAGGCCGAGCCGCCGCAGTGCCTCTGTCCGTTGTTCCTCCGACTCCGTCGGATGGTTCGGCGTCAATCGGGCATTGACGCTGAGGGCCTCGACTTCCACCGCCGACAACAGGGTCGGCAGCACGGTGGCGCAGGTGCCACCGGAGGTGTCGACAACGATTCTCAGATCGGCTTCGTCCACCCCGGTCAGGTCTGTGCCGGCCAGAACCTTGGCGCAGTAGTCCTCCACCGGCGCGATCGGAGCCGACACACTGCCCACCTCGCCAGGAAACGGTCGCCGAATATCGTGCCGGTTGACGATGCGTTCCAACTGCTGGCGCTCGCGCAGGTCCAATTCGGTCCCCTGCGAGTCGAGCAGCAGGATGTCGACGTGTTCCAGCGCCCCTGGAGTGGTGCGGATCACCACACCGCCGTCGGCGTGGGCTCGGACGAATGATCGGGCGACCGGAATGGGGCAGGTGCCCAGCACCCGGACTTCCGCCCCGGTGGCCATCAGTGCGCCCATGATCGTCAGGCTCAGCGCGTGCGACACGGCCGCGTGGTCCCGCGCGATCGCCACTTTGCCGCCCTGCGGAAGCATCGTCGCGAATGCCCCGGACAACCGGACTGCCAGTTCGGGTGTGACATCGATGGTCACCACGCCGCGCACCCGCTCGCCGGCGAACAGCCGCTGCGATGACCGCGACTCCCAGACGACGCTCTCGACCACCACCTCACCGGCTTCGATCGTCTTGTAGGGGTAGACATCCGCCCCTGCGGTGATGACCACCTCGGGCTCCAACCGGCAGTCGTCGCCGACGAAGGACCCCTCCTCGACCCGCGCCCCGCGGAGGATGTCGGTGTGGCGTCCGACGACGCAACCCCGGAGCTCGACGTCCTCGCCGACAAAGACGTTGTCCAGCAGGGTCGCCCGCTCGACCAATGCTCCTGCCCTGACCACCGCGTGCCGACCCACCACACTGTACGGCTCGATCCGAGCCCCACCCTCAACTCGCGAATAGTCTCCGATGAACAGCGGCCCGCTCAGAGTCGCGCCCTCGCCGATCTCGACGCCCTGCCCGACGTAAACCCCGGGCGTCGTCTCGAATCCGGGGATATCCAACCGGACCCGGCCGTCCAACGCGTCAGTCTGGGCGCGCTGGTAGGCCTCAAGTGTGCCGACATCCTGCCAGTAGCCGTCGGCAATGAACCCGAACATCGGTGCCCCACCTTCGAGCAGTCGTGGGAACACATCCTTCGCCCAGTCGACCTCGACGCCTTCCGGGATTTCGTCGAGTACCTCTGGTTCCACCACGTAGATGCCCGTGTTGACCGTGTCGGTGAACACCTGACCCCAGGACGGCTTCTCCAGGAACCGCTCAATGCGACCTTCGCTGTCGGTCACCACGATCCCGAAATCGAGCGGATTCGGGCGTCGGGCGAGGCAGATCGTGACGGCGGCCCCTTTCGCCCGGTGAAACTCCTGCAGTCCGGTGAGGTCGATGTCGGTCAAGCCGTCGCCGGAAATGACCAGGAACGTATCGCCACGCAGGGCTGAAGCGGCATGTTTGACGCTACCGGCGGTGCCGACCTTGCGCTTGGCCGTGGCATAGGTGAGGTCGACTCCCAGATCGGAACCGTCACCAAAGTAGGTGCGCACCATCGACGCCAGGAATTGCAGGGTGACCACTGACTCCGTCATCCCGTGGTCCTTCAACAGCAGCAACAGATGCTCCAGGAGTGGTCGACCCACGACCGGCAGCAACGGCTTAGGTGCGGAGGCCGTTAGCGGCCGTAGTCTGGTTCCCTCGCCACCTGCCATGATCACTGCGCGCATTTCAAGTCACCGTCCGTGTTCGCAAGGCGAGGATCCGACGAGCCTGCTCAAGGTAGAGCGCCCCTGCCCACCAATACAGGGCCGTGCCCCAAATTGCAAAAGCCCAGCCGAATACCCGGCAGACCTCTGCGATCGTCCCGCTGCCATCACCCAGCAACAACAGCGGGAAGGCGTACAGCAGGTTGAAGGTGGCCGCCTTGCCGATGAAGTGGACCGGGAGTCCGGTGATGCCGCGCCGCTTCAGCGCCGCAAGTACGACGGCCATCAACACATCGCGGGAAACGAGCAGGATGACCAGCCACAACGGAATTATGTCCCGAAGTAGGAGTCCGAAGAGAGTCGCAAGTATGTAAAGGCGGTCTGCGATCGGGTCCAGTAACTGCCCAACCCGCGTGATCTGATTCCACCGACGCGCCAGATAGCCGTCCAGCCAGTCGGTGATGCCGGACACCACGAGTAGTGCGATCGCCCACCCATCTGCCTGCGGAACGAGGATCAGCCACAAGAATACCGGCACTCCCAGCAGCCGGGCGAAGCTCAGGACGTTGGGTAGCGTGAGCACCCGATCCGATGTGACCTGGGTCTCCTGCACGTCCACCGGAACTACTTGCTGGACTCGGCTGAAGTCTGTGCCGGTTGGTCTTGCTGGCCGCTACCCGATGACAAGTCGACAGACCTCCGGTCCCCGCCCGCGGCAGGTTGCGGGTCAACTCGGCGTCGGCGGACGATCAGGTAGATGCCCACCAACATCAAGACCCCGCCCAGCAGAACCATCCCAATGGAGATCGGGAAGATAGAGGTTGAACTCGCACTGAGCGTCAGATCTGTCTTCTCACCACGGGTGCCGTCGGCATTCATCACGACCAATACCTGGACTGCGTCTTGACTTCCCCAACTGATCGTCGGGGTGTTGCCCTGGTCCTGCAGAACCCAAAAGGTCTGACTT